>WFOJ01000078.1 GCA_015488125.1 Mariprofundaceae bacterium | reverse complement strand
GGCATCCAGAATTTCCTCGCGTACCTTGCGCTGCATAAAACCGGCGTATTCTTCCACCAGCCGGGCCAGCGATGCTTCATCAGGCGCGTCGGAAAAGCGCTCCAGCATGCGCACTGTGCCCATTTTGAAGCTTTCCAGCGCCACAATATCGCCCTGCTCGGACAATGAAACCTCGACGCTGCCGCCGCCAATATCAATCAACAGCGCTTTTTTATGGTCAAAGGCGGGGAATGCATGACGAATGGCAACATGAACCAGGCGTGCTTCCTCTTCACCGGAAATGAGTTCCACCTGAATACCGCTGGCAGCGGCGATGCGTCGGATGACTTCTTCATAATTGGCAGAGCTGCGCAGGGCACTGGTGCCGGTGGCACGCACCTGCGCCACCGGGTAGCGGCTGATCGCTTCACGAAAGCGGACAAAAGCCGCCTCACCCTGGCTGATCGTTGTCTCACTGATCTGACCGCTGGTAAAAGCGTCCTTGCCCAGCCGTACAGCCTCACGCTGACTGTACAGCAGTTTGAGCTGACCATCAGCACCCAGGCCGCCAATGCGCAGGCGCATGGCATTCGAGCCAATGTCAATAACAGCAGCCAGTGCCGCTGGCATTTCTTCGTTTGTTGTTGTCAGCCTGTCAGCATCAGTCCTCGTCATCATCCTCCCCCAGCAGTTCCATCAGTTCCTGCCGGGAAATATGCCGTACTTCGCGCCCCATGACCATATAAATCACCATTTCCGCCGTATTCACGGCATGGTCGGCGATGCGTTCGAGCTGCTTGAGGATGTTGGAAAGGCGCATGCAGGTGGAGATTAACTCAGGACTTTCTGCCATATGCGTCAGCAATGCGCGTTGATCGTTGATAAACAGATTGTCGATGCTGTTATCCAACTCAATCACCTGCCGGGCAAGCTGAGTATCGCGGCGCATGAAGGCACGACGTGCCATTTTCAGTTGCTCCACAACCAGTTCGGTCATGGATTTGAGCACATCCGGTGCCAGTTGCTCAATATTGTTTTGCTGTTGGATCAAGCCGGCGATATTGCGTGTTAAATCACCCATGCGCTCCAGATCGGTAACGATTTTGGTGGCTGCAAACACAAAACGCAGATCCGAAGCGGCTGGCTGATGGTGAACAATCAACTGACGCGCCGCCTCATCCACGCCAACTTCCAGATCATTCAGCACGGCATCACGGTCGATAATGGTTTTCGCCAGCGCACTATCCCTGTTTTCAAAAGCCTTCTGGCACTGCCGCACGTTTTTACGCACCAGTTTGAACATCATGCCGATGCGGTCATTCAGTTCATCCAGTGCAATATCAAAACTTCTCAGCGTATGTTGCATATCGTTTTCCTATCCAAAGCGTCCGGTAATGTAATCATCTGTGCGCTGTTCTTTCGGCATGGTAAAGATTTGCCCGGTTTCGCCATATTCAATCAAATCGCCGAGATAGAAAAACGCCGTCTGCTGCGACACCCGCGCTGCCTGCTGCATGCTATGGGTAACAATCACAATCGTGTATTCCTGCTTCAACTCTTCGATCAGTGCCTCAATCTTGGCCGTGGCGATGGGATCCAGTGCCGAGCATGGCTCATCCATGAGGATAATATCCGGGCGCACCGCAATGGTGCGGGCAATACAAAGACGCTGTTGCTGGCCGCCGGAAAGCGCCGTCCCCGGCTGATCCAGTTTATCCTTCACTTCATCCCAGAGACTGGCCTTTTTCAGTGATTCTTCGACCAGCACATCCATTTCGTCAGCATTACTGGCCAGGCCGTGAATACGCGGCGCATAGGCAATATTCTCATAAATGCTTTTGGGAAAGGGGTTGGGCTTTTGAAAAACCATGCCCACATGGGTGCGCAGTTGCACCACATCCACATCAGCGGCATAAATATCCTGATCATTGATTAGCACATCACCCTGTACACGACAACTGGCAATGCGGTCATTCATGCGGTTCAGGCAACGCAGCAGCGTGGATTTGCCACAACCGGAAGGGCCAATAAACGCGGTGACGCTGTTGGCCGAAATATCCAGCGTAATGCCGTGCAGGGCCTCGCTCTCGCCATACCATAATTTCAGGTCGCGTATCCGGATTTTCACTGTTGCCTTATTATCCATAAGTTCCTCATCAGAAGCCACTGAAGTGGCCAGCATATTTGCCTGCGAAACTGTTGTGGTGCGCATCGGTTTCACCAGCTCTGTTCAGCGCGGCGACGCATCCACACAGCCAGCGCATTAAGTGATAACAATACCATGAGCAAAACCAGAATACCGGCTGCTGTTCGCTCTTCAAAAGCGCGCAGGGATTCCGACGACCAGGTATAAATTTGTGCCGGCAACACCGTCGCTGCTTCAAGAATGGAATGCGGTTCTTCCGGAATATAGGCCATCATGCCCACAATCAGTAAAGGAGCAGTTTCCCCCATGGCCTGCGCCAGACCGATGATGCTGCCTGTCAGAATCCCGGTCATGGCCAGCGGCAAAACATGATGCCAGACGGTTTGCAGCGGCGAAGCGCCGACGCCCAGTGCGGCCTCGCGAATACTTTCCGGTACCGAACGCAGGGCAGCGCGGGTGCTGATAATAATGATCGGCAAGGTCATCAACGCCAGCGTCAAACCGCCCACCAGCGCCGACGAACGCGGCACACCGGCAAAATTGATAAAAATCGCCAGCCCCAGCAAACCATAGAGGATCGAGGGAATAGCCGCCAGATTGTTGATATTCACTTCGATCGTTTGTGTAAAGCGATTATCCGGCGCGAATTCTTCCAGATAAATTGCCGTCATCACGCCCACCGGCACCGCCAACGCCATGGTGATCAACAGTACCAGCACCGAGCCAATTGCCGAGGCAAAAATACCGGCAGCCTCCGGCAGTTTGGAATCCCCATGGGAAAACAAACCGGTATTGAACACCATGCGGGTTTTGCCAGCTGCTTTCAATTCGTCCACCCGCTTGCGGTATTTTGATTTCAGACCATGGCCTTCATGGCCCTTTAGGTATTGATCAACGCGGCTTTCAGCCAGCACCCAGCGTTCTTCGCTGGTGCCGAGCATCTCCGGATGCGCCTTCAGCATGCGCGGCAAGCCGCGCAACCAGTATTTACTGACGATGCGCCGGTCTTTTTTGCCAACCGCCTTGTTGTAATTGTGAATCACGGCTTCGCTGTAATGAACGTTCACCTTGACCTCGGCCTGTGTCAGCGCAGGCCAGGCCTTGCCGATCATGCTGATAAAAAAGAAGGTCAGAAAACTGATAGCAAAGCCAAGGGCGATCAGACCATACCAGCGAAACCGGACATCAGCGCGATAGCGGCGTTTCAAGGCTGCGTTATTGCTTTGCATATCAATCAGTACCTTTGGCTAAATTTGCGCACCACCAGCGCAGAAATGATGTTAAGCGTCAGCGTCACCAGCAGCAGCACCATGCCCAGGGCAAAGGCAGCCAGTGTAAAGGCGGAGTCAAATTCCTGGTCGCCTGTCAGGGCTTCAACAATTTTCACCGTCACCGTGGTCATGCCTTCCAGGGGATTGGCTGTGAGATTGGGACGCAGCCCCGCCGCCATCACCACGATCATGGTTTCGCCGATGGCGCGGGAAACAGCAATCAAAAAGGCTGCCACAATACCCGGCAGCGCAGCAGGCAGGACGACGTGACGAATCGTCTCCGCTTTCGTCGTGCCCAGCGCCAGCGAACCATCGCGCAAGGCCTGTGGCACTGCCCGAATCACATCGTCAGACAGAGACGACATAAACGGAATAATCATAATGCCCATAATCAGCCCCGGTGCCAGGGCATTGGTATAATCCGCCTCCAGACCAAACTTGCCGGCCAGTTCCACGACCAACGGACTGACAGTAATCGCAGCAAAAAAGCCATAGACCACCGTCGGAATACCAGCAAGAATCTCCAGCATGGGCTTCAGCCGGTTGCGCCAGGCGTGCGAGGCGTACTCAGACATATAAATAGCCGAAAACAGGCCGACAGGCACAGCCACCAGCATGGCAATAAGGGTGATCATGAAGGTACCGGCAAAAATCGGCAACGAACCAAAATGCGGCACGGCCACGCCTTCGTCCGCACGCCCGGCTCCGATCAAAAAAGCTGTATCCGGCTCCCAGCGCGTCCCCGTGACAAAATCCCAGAAGGATACCACCTGAAAAAAGCGGATGGATTCAAACAGCACCGAAAGCACAATGCCAATAGTAATGAGAATGGAAATACCAGCGGCGACGAATAACAAGCCGCGTACGATTGCTTCCACTGCCTGACGCGCCCGAAAACGCGGTTCAACCAGGCGGTAAGCACGAACAAAACCCAGACATCCGGCCACCACGCAACTGATAAAAATGCCGTTCATCGACAGGCTGTATAAGTGAAACAAATGCAGGCCTGCCAGCACAAGGCCAAGACTGAGCGCGGGCAATAGCAGCCACAACACGCCATACCAGCCATAATAACCCGGACGGGAATGAATATCCGCCAGCCCGCCCGCTGCCAACACCCGCTGCCGACACAGCCAGAAAGCCACCGTCCCCAGTGCCGCCAACACCACCGTCAACCAGATAAACACATCAGATGTTTGCATGAATCACCATCAATCCGAAGAATTTGGCGAACCATAAACATGCTGTCATGTCATAAAAAGCAGAAGACGGTCACTCAAAACATAGTCGTTCAAGCCTTGGTAACGATGAGAGAAAGAGATCTATCAATGTTTGACAAGTCAAATCAAGCGCTGAACAACAAGTGCAAACAGCTAAAACATACACTTCACATTTTGTAACGACGTTGCAAATCGCGGGCGATATCTCGCTCTCTAATCGTCTGACGCTTGTCGTGCAATTTTTTACCACGTGCCAGGCCGACCTCCAGTTTGGCATAACCTCTTTCGTTAAAATACAGTTTAAGAGGCACCAATGCCAGACCTTTCTCGCGGAGCTTGCCCTGCAGGTAATTAATTTCCTTGCGATGCATCAACAATTCCCTGGTTCGCGCAGGCTCCGTCGGGTTGTTGCGCGCCGCAGGTTTATAAGGGCTGATGTGACAGTTGATCAACAGTACCTTGTTATCGCGCACCAGGCAATGTGCCTCGGCCAAATTCACCTGCCCTTTACGCACAGACTTTACTTCCGGCCCGCATAACATAATGCCGGTTTCAAACGTTTCGATAATATGATATTCATGCCGCGCCCGGCGATTGATAATAGCCATGGCCGTATGCTTGCCTGAATGACTGCAAAAGTGAACCTGAACTGAACCCCCATACAGGAAAAACTGATCATCAGTACACCCATTCAATGGATAATCAACACTACACGAAAGTACCATATAAGAGCAATTTTCGCCCGGATATACCGAAAACTCATTGATTTTTTGCCATGTAACCATAATGTACGCCCGTTTTTCATACATCAACGCCATCGCTACTGGCGTTTCCTCTCCGGAAACGAATCAGAAGCAAGTAAAACCGATGCATGAAAACGCCATTCTGCCAAATGCAGATACGCTGGTATCCTTCGTTGATACCCTGCCAGATAAGAACCCGGGATCCCATTGGGAGGAAAGATGAACAAATCAGAACTGGCCGCACATGTTGCGCAAGCAGCCGGCCTGAGCAAAAACGATGCAACCGCCGCTGTCGATGCTGTTATCGGTGGTATTACCGAAAGCCTGAGCAAAGGCGAGAATGTAAGCTTGATCGGTTTTGGAACGTTTGCCGTGTCCGAGCGTGCCGCCCGCAGCGCACGTAATCCTCGTACAGGGGATCCTATTGAAATTCCTGCCAGTAAAGTTGCCCGCTTTAAGGTTGGAAAATCACTTAAGGATGCCATCAATAAATAAATGCTTGCAATTCAATGGCGGCTCGCTAGTGTTCGCCGCCATTGACGCAGCAGGTCGTTGAAGCTTTACTTCAGGCAAGCTGCGTAAGCGGTTGCAAACATGCAATTTGGGCGAATAGCTCAGCTGGGAGAGCAACGGTCTTACAAACCGTAGGTCACAGGTTCGATCCCTGTTTCGCCCACCATTGGAGCGGTAGTTCAGTTGGTTAGAATGCCGGCCTGTCACGCCGGAGGTCGCGGGTTCGAGTCCCGT
>WFOJ01000077.1 GCA_015488125.1 Mariprofundaceae bacterium | reverse complement strand
GACCTTGCCGCTGATTCACCGTGATCCGCGACGCCTGTTGATCCATCACCAGCCCTGGTTCAACGGCCACATGCAAATCATCGCGCAGCCAGTCGTTGGCATAAGCATCCACCGTCATGACCTGAAAGCCATAGCGCATCTCCGGCCAGACGTTGCCTGCCAGCACCAGTAAACCACCACCATGCAACCGAAACTGATCCAGTCGGTAACGCCAGGCATCGGACGGTTGCTGGCGCACGCCAGGCACCAGCACCACCTTCGTGCCTTCCGGCACATCTTCGCTGGCAGGATCAAAGCTGACCACATCATAATCTTCATTCACCGCTTGCGAGAACTGATGCAGGCTGGCCAGATCAGGTGCGCCAAAGCCTTTGGCCACCGCCAGTTTCAACTTGCCTTTGCCTGTCAGTTTCTTGATCTTGCGCATCAGCGTATATTCCAGCCCCTGTTCACCCTGCACCACGGGAATGACTTCCTTGTTATCAAGAAATTCAATCACAATGGCCAGATAGCCCTGCTTGACCTGTGCCTGATCGTCCTCAATCACCTGCACCTGTACCTTGGGGATCTGCATCGCCGCCAGCGAAGCCGCAATATTGGGGTCACTGGCCGGATCAACGATTTCATACCCGATATTGCCATTGCCCGCCTCATGAATGGATTGCAACAAATCTTCGATAAAGCGACGGATCTGTGCATAAGGTTGCGGCATGTCACTGGTGATATAAGCGCGAATCATCAGGGGTTCATCCAGCTGTTTGAGCAATGCACGACTGGAGTCTGACAGCGTTGATACCTGATCTTCCGTCCAGTCAGAGCGCCAGTGCAAGGCATCGGCCACCGCATACAGCGCTACCAGACAGGCAATCAACATGGCAAGACGGGAAAGCGCTGTCATGCGAACGCGCATCCGTTGGTCAACTGCCATCAGTTCCACCTCCTTCGTTCCAGTTCAAACCAGCACAAGCCAAGAAACCCAGCCGTAACCGCCAGCAAATACATCACATCACCTGATACCAGCACGCCGCGCAACATCGCCTGGTAATGCGCTGCCGGACTTAATTGCAGTAACAGATTTTGCACCGCCGGTGGAAAAATCGTGGCCACCTGCGACAATAAAAACAGCGTCAGCAGCAAAATAAAGCCAAACACATACGCCACCACTTCATAGCGGCTCAAGGCCGAGGCATACAGGCAAATGGCCGCATAAGCCGCTGCCAGCAATAACAAACCAAGATAGGATACCATCACCTGCCCTGTATCCAGTGAACCCAGCGACGACAACGTCCATGGATACAGCAAGGTCAGACCAATCAGGGCTGCCAGTTGCGTGAACAAGGCCAGAAACTTGCCACCGACAATGCTCAGGGTGCTCACCGGCAGGGTGGCCAGCAGCTCAAAGCTGCCGCTGCGCTTTTCATCCGCCAGCAGCCGCATGGCCATGGCCGGCACGAAAAAAATGAGCAGCAAAGGCAATACACCAAACCAGCCGCGCATATCGGCTTCGTTAACGAGAAACAGGGTGTTGCCAAAAAAGAAACCGGTGGCAATAAAAAACGCCACACCGATCACATAGGCAAGCGGCGTATCAATGGCCACCCGCCATTCCTTGCGGCAAATCGCCAGTACCTGCATCATGTTCATGATGATACCCCGGTGATTTTGTGGAACACATCTTCCAGTGAGGTTTGCTGTTGGCGCAGCTCCAGCAATACACTTTGCTGCGCTACCGCCGTATGGAACGCTGCTTCGCTCAGCGCCACATCAGCATCAGGGTGACGCAGCAGCAGATGCGTGATGCCATTCTGCGTTGCATCAGCATCAATCTGGCAATCAGCAAACTGCTGACGGAGCGCCGATGCAAATGCCTCGGCATCGCCGCGCAGACTGACATGCACGATGATGCCGCCTTCAGCCTGCCGCGCCAGTTCTTCACGCGTACCGATCACCTGCAAGCGGCCACCGTCGATAATCATCATTCGGTCGCACACGGCTTCCACTTCAGAGAGTACATGAGAAGAAAGCAGCACCGTTTTTTCTTCGCCCAGACGGCGGATCAGTTGCCGGATCTCAATCACCTGGTTCGGATCAAGGCCAGTGGTAGGCTCATCCAGGATCAGACAATCCGGATCGTGCAGCATACTCGCTGCCAGCCCGACGCGCTGGCGAAAGCCTTTGGAAAGTTCATCAATACGGCGTTTCAGCACCGGTCGCAGGCCGCAGACTTCAGCTAGTTCGTGGATACGGTCGTTCAGTGTGCCAGCAGGCAAACCGTGCATGCGACCAATAAAGCGCAAATGGCTGGTCACATCGAGATCGGCATAGGAAGGGGCATTTTCCGGCAAATAGCCCAGAATCCGGCGCACATCCTGCGTCTTGCTGATATCAATATCGTTAATCCGGGCAGTGCCGGCAGAAGG
>WFOJ01000076.1 GCA_015488125.1 Mariprofundaceae bacterium | reverse complement strand
TCGTCGTTCTTGATGAAGCAGCCACCCAGCCAGAAATCATAACAAGCCTTGGCAAATGGCTCCGGACGCAGACCGAGCTTGGGCTTGATGATGGTGCCGGCGATATAGCCACCATCAACTTCCGGACGGCCCATGGTCTTCCACATATCGGAAATATTGGTTGCCGGGCCATCAAAGTTACGCACCATGCATTCCGGAATCATCAGGTCGAGCAAACGCAGGCCGATAATGTCGCCCATGCCCTGATTATTACCAATGATCATGGACGTCATGTGTGCTATACCGTGTTTGCCATCAATCAGATTGCGGTCAAACAGCTCAACCGGGTAAGCAATCTTGATCAAGCCACCCTTGTCGCCAAAGGCGGTTTCATCAATCTCATACACCAGCGCGTCAACACCACGAGTGAAGTCATCCGTCGTGGATACTTCCACATTGGTACCGGTTGAAGATTCTGCTGCAACGTGGGCAGCAGTTGCCAGAAAGCCATGGCCTTCCTTGGGTAGCAGGCGGTAAGCCGTCAACAGGTGTTTGCCACCTGCAATCAGATCTTCCTCTTTCAGACTCAGATCTGCATAACGATTGGATTGGTCTAATGCCATAATAACCCCTCTGTTGTACCAGTCCGTTGGCGCAGACTGGTGTAAACTGGTATCGCCAGCTTTTTTCTGCGGCGACAGGGCGAATGATGGGAAAAAATATCATTATGTAAAATAACAATTAAATCACAAACAGATAAAAAAATCTTATATCTTATCAAGATCACAACAGTTCAGAATGTCATGGAGTCGGAATAGGGTACGATGCTCTTTCATATGATGCAACCTCGTGGCACGCTTGACAGCACTAAATAGCAACATAAAGTTCGCGCCGCCTGGCGCTTGTCGGGCCTTTTGCGCCTATAGCTCAGTTGGTAGAGTAGCGGACTTTTAATCCGTGGGTCCTAGGTTCGAGTCCTAGTGGGCGCACCATGTCATCGGTCGAAATGGCCGAAAAGCCCGTCAGCACCCAGCGCTGGCGGGCTTTTTATTGGCCCTGTTAAACCATTTACCCTGAGACCACTACCCGTTATTACCCAACAACAATTCCAGCAATGCCTTTTGCGCATGCAGACGGTTTTCCGCTTCATCCCAAACCACGGACTGTGGTCCGTCAATCACTTCGCTGCTGACCTCCTCGCCACGGTGGGCAGGCAGACAATGCATGAACAGGGCATTCTGCGCAGCGCCTGACATCAGGGCGCTATCTACCTGAAAGCCTGCGAAATCGCGCATCCGCTGTTGCTGCTCATCTTCCTGACCCATAGATGCCCAGACATCTGTTGTCACCACATCAGCGCCGCAAACGGCCTCCGCCGGTGTGGCATAGCCGCTGATATCGCCACCCTGAGCCTGCGCGGCTGCCAGTAGCCGAGCATCAGGCAGATAGCCTTCCGGACAGGCATAGCGCAAACGGTAACCGAAAATGGCCGCGCCATTCATCCATGAATGCAGCATATTGTTGCCATCGCCAATCCAGCAAACCGTTTTATCCTGCACAGCGCCATGGTGTTCCAGCAATGTCAGTAGATCAGCCAGAATCTGGCAGGGGTGAGTCAAGTCAGTTAATGCATTGATCACGGGCACAGTGGCATGACGGGCAAATTCTTCCAGCGTGCTGTGCGCATAGGTGCGGATCGTGATGCCATCAACCATGCGGGAAAGCACTCTGGCGCTGTCAGCGACTGGCTCACCACGCCCCAGTTGCGTCACGTTGGAATGCAAAAACAGCGCATGACCGCCAAGCTGGAACATGCCAACTTCAAAAGAAACCCGGGTGCGGGTAGAAGATTTGTCAAAAATCATGCCCAGCGTTTTGCCCTGCAAAGTAGCATGCGGGATGCCCTGCTTTTGCAGCGCCTTCAGTTCCTTTGCCCGCGCCAGTAGCTGTGCAGCCTCGGCGGCGGTTAAATCAGCAAGCGTTAAAAAATGTTTCATGCCAACACCCTGTTCAGAATATCCAGTGCTTCATCAATCTCAGCCTCGCTAACGTTCAGCGGCGGCAATAAACGAAGCACGTTTGGCCCGGCTGGCAACAGCAGCAGGCCGAGTTCCCGCGCCCGGGCAATGAAAGGAGCGACTTCATCGTTGCACGCCAGTCCCAGCAACAGACCCTGACCGCGAACACCGGTCAGCACATCGCGGTGATGGTCGCAACATTGCAGCAGTCCCTGCCGCAGGCGGGCACCCTGTTGACGCACATTACTGAGCAAGTCCGCTTGTTCTATTTCATCCAGCACGCACAGGGCAGCGCGACAAGCCAGCGGATTGCCGCCAAAGGTCGAACCATGGGTGCCAGGTCCCAGCACATCGGCAAGGTGAGCGCCTGCCAGCAGGCAACCGATGGCGACACCACCGCCCAGGCCTTTGGCCAGGGTGAGAATATCAGGCTGTACGCCAGCCGCTTCAAAGGCAAACATATGACCACAGCGGCCAATTCCCGTCTGAACTTCATCCAGTATCAGCAACAGGCCATGTTCATCGCATAACTCACGCACGGCACGAAGGTAATCCGCATCCGCCAGATGGACACCGCCTTCACCCTGTAAAGGCTCCAGCATGATTGCGGCTGTGTGGTCATCCACCGTGCGTCGCAATGCCGCAATATCGTTGAGCGGCACATGCGTGAAACCTGGCGGCAAGGGATCAAAGCCTGTTTTCACCTTGTCCTGCCCGGTGGCCGTCAGCGTTGACAGCAGTCGTCCGTGAAAAGAGTTGGTCGCCGTGATAATGGTGCGGCGAGGCGAATGCTGCAAATAAAAGTGGCGACGAGCCAGTTTGATGGCCCCTTCATTGGCCTCGGCACCGGAATTGCAGAAAAATGCCGCGCCCATATTGCTCAGGCGGCATAAACGTTCTGCCAGCTGTTGTTGCTGTGGAATATGAAACACATTGGAACAATGCAGCATGGTGGCCGCTTGCTCGCAAACAGCCTGTTGCAGCGCCGGATGCGCATGGCCCAGCGTGTTAACTGCAATCCCGCTAATGAAATCAAGGTAACGCCGCCCCTGGTCATCTTCGACGCGGCAGCCCTGACCGCGCACCAGGGTCAACGGATAACGGGCATAGGTATTCATAATGAATGAAACTGTCATTGCCGAAGGCTAGGAGTCTGTCGGATTTTGGCAAATCTACTACGAAAAACCGGATGTTGGCCACATCTTCGCTCTGTTTTTGTTACATAATGCGGCTACTTACCGCCAACAGGTCGTCTATTTGACTCAATCCCGCTATTTCTCGCGACAGACCCCATAGCACTGGAAAAAACTCATGCCACAGCAGATCTTTCTATTCTCAAACATCTTCCTATGATACGCTGATCACGTTCACCCGGATGCCTACCATGTCTGATACCATGCTCTCTACCCACCATGCCCGCAACGGTTTGCTGCAATGGCTGCTCTTTGTTCTTGCCCTGGG
>WFOJ01000075.1 GCA_015488125.1 Mariprofundaceae bacterium | reverse complement strand
GCAGCATCAGTTTGCAGCCATGGCGCGGGCGGATCGTGGTAGAAGATGTTCAGTTAAGCGATAGCAAGCTGAGCTGGCGACGTATTCAGCTGGATATTGATGCCAGCGAATTGTTATCGCACCACCTGCATATTCACCGCCTGCGCATGGCGTCGCCGCAAATCCATGCCTTATACGACGGGCAGCGCCTGCGCCTGCCAGCGCTGCCATTTCACCACGCTGCCAAAACCACGGATGCCACCGCCTCTGCCTGGCAGTTGACGCTTGACGAAGTGGATATTCAATATGCCCGCGTGGTGTTGCAGGATGTGAACGAACACCGACTGAAGCTTTATGCGCCATGGTTGCACCTGCAACGTCAGGGGAACAGCTATCGCCTGCAAGGCAAATGGCAATTACAGGGAAGCTGGTCGGCTGCCACCCTGCAGCATGTGAAGCTGACCAGTGAGTGTCAGGCTGTGCTGAAACTGACACCTGACTGGCAATTACAACAGGCGCGTGTGCAATTACTGCTCGGTGAACCGGCGATCAAAACCGATGATGTATCGTTTCAGGCGCATCAGTTGCGCTGGGTCGTCAGTGGCCCATGGCAACATGGCCTGCCGGGCAGGCTCACTCATCGGTTATCATTGCAGCAGCCCGCGCTGCGTGTGCGGGATCAGCATATCACCCTGGCACATCTTAACTGGCAGGGCAGCACGCGTTATGCCGATACCGGCGACCAGTTGGAAGCGGATGGCCGACTCGTTGCCACAACACTTGCCTTCTCTCAGGCCAACACCCTGAGCCTGCTGATGCAAAGCCTTCGCTGGCATGGCGCAACACAGCTCACCATCAGTGCGCATCGGTTGCATGCAGATGGTGTACTATCAGCCAGCGAGGTACAACTGACCGGTGCGCATGCGCTACATGCGCAGAGCCAACACATCGATTGGCAAGGGCAGGTGGACAATCAACAGGCCGTACAAGGCAAACTTACCATGACAGGGGTGCTTGTCGCCCAGGCTGAGCATCAGTTGACGCTCGACAATGCGCAATGGCAGGGCAATATCCATAAAGAAGCCGACGAATTATGGTCTCTTCAGGCCAGCCAGGTGATGAAGCTTTCCGGCCTGCGATTCCGGCAACCATCCCTGGATATCCAGCAATTGCGCTGGCAGGGCGACTGGCAACTTCATCATGACAAGACGACAACCCAATGGCGCATGCCGGATGCTAACCGGATTTCGCTCACCGGCCTGCGTATGCCAGGTATCGGCGCCGTGCGAACAGCGCAATGGCAGGGCACGCTGCACGCACGCTGGTGCGCAGCAGGCTGTTCACCGCAAACCACGCTGCAGGGCGCGCTTTCACTGCAACACCTGCAACATCATCAGCATGCACTGACGGCCACCCTGGCTTCAGCGCGTCTGCAACACCGCTTCACCTTGCACGCCGATGCTCTCCACCTCCGGGCCAGCAGCGTGCTGCAACACCTTGTGCTTCGGCAGGGTCAGCAAGAGATTCAGCTTGCCCATACCACATTGTCGCATATGAACATGCGGCGCAGCACAGGCCAACGCATCACGCGCCTGAGCATCCCACAGCTGCGCTGGCAGGATGTACACTGGCGTTCGGGGCAAAAAAACCACTTCAGCATACAGCAGGTGGAAGGCAAAAAACTGCAACTTCGCCTCGGCAAGCAAACGTCGCTGCATCTTGCCTCGCTGCATGCCCGTAATCTTCATGGCAAGCTGTACCTGATTACTGCCAGGTCAAACGCATCTTCTCCTGCCGAGCAACAGGCCGCAGCGACGACAACACCCACGAAATCACTGCCGAACAAGGTATTCCGCTGGCATGTGGGTTCGCTGCTCGCCGATGGCGACAACCAGTTGGAACTCGTGGATGCCACCGTATCGCCATCTGTACACTGGCAATGGCATGAGCTTCGCCTGAACAGCGATGGCTGGGGCAATGACCAGCACCAGCAGCATACACTGCAACTTGAAGGGAGGATTTCACCCTCAGCCAACTTTAAGCTGAAAGCCTCGCTCAGCGGGTACGCTGGCAGCGCGCTGCCGGATATTCGCGGCACACTGAACATCGCACACCTGGATGCCGCGTCATTAAGCCCTTATGTGGAGAAAATCAGCGGCTACGCCCTGCAACGCGGCACCATCCATGCCACGCTGGAAGGCAGCCTCAGGCGGCAGCAGCTTGATAGCCGGTTGAAACTGAACATGGAACAACTGCGCCTCATTCCCGGCGACCCGAACGCCTTCGATGCTCTGCAAAGCCTGCTTGGATTTTCGCCGGATGCGGCGCTGGATACGCTGCGCGACAGCGATGATCGCATTGCGCTGGACATTCCCATTGTCGGCGACATCAGCCAACCGGATTTTCAGTTGGACGATGTGATTCGTCAGGCGATGGCAGGCAGCCTGCAAAAAGCCGCCCTGACGTATGTGCAATACGCTTTCCAACCCTATGGAGCAGTGCTGGGTGCGGCCATGTGGATTGGCAAACAACTGCATGCCGTGCGCCTGCCTCGCCTGCCATTTGCCGCTGGCAGCATCAGCTCGTCCGATGCCCGGCACAACGACATCCTGCAAAAAGCCGCCGCCTTGCTCAACGACAAGCCCGGCACCTCGCTGGCCGTATGTGGTATCGCCACTGCCGCTGATGCCATCAGTCAGCACACGGATGATAAAACGCATTCACCGGTGGATCTCCGCACCCTGGCCAAACAACGGGCGGAATTCATTATCCGGCGCTTACAGCAGGAATGGCAGATCGCACCTGAACGCCTGCAACGCTGCCGTCCTGAAGTGCGCTCACAGGGCGAAGGCGCAGTTCAGCTATTGCTGTAGGATGATTGCCATTGTTGTGGCCGTTAGTGTCCCGCTTCGTGGTGTATGAAGGGATTGAGGCAGGCGGCCACTGCGTCATTCTTCTGGTTTTGAGAAGATCAACAGAAGGAGGATGACGCAATGGCTAGGAGTCTGTCGGACTTTGATCAATCTACTACAAAAAAGCGGGTATTGGCCAAATATTCGCCCTGTTTTTGTTAAATAGCGCTGCTATTCGCCGCAAACAGGTCGTATATTTGACTCAATCCCGCTATT
>WFOJ01000074.1 GCA_015488125.1 Mariprofundaceae bacterium | reverse complement strand
GCTGCTGATCCTGCTGGCGCAGGCCAATATCTGTCAGCGTTGGCGTGTGATTGCGCAACATTCGCAACACCAGTGATTCGCCATAGACACATGGCATGCAGGAAACGCGAAAATCCATGCATGTATCACCACGGTGCGCACGCAAACGCCCATCCTGTGGCAGTCTGGTTTCGCTAATATCCATATTGGCCAATAGCTTCAGGCGTGAAATAACGCGGCGTTGCAACCATTTTTCCAGACCTGATTTGCGAACAAGTTCGCCGTTAATACGATAAGAAATCGTTAATTCATCCGCTTGCGGTAATAAATGGATATCAGAAGCGCCCAGCTGATATGCATCCAGAATAATCTTGTTGACAATGCGAACAATCGGTGGTGCATCAGCGGCTTTGCTGATATTAACCACTTCCTCTGATGCATTTTCGCCCTCCCACTCATCGGGTTCCAGCGATTCCAACCACAACCAGTCATCTTCATCCACGCTGGCACTTAAACGTTCCAGATGCATGCGGATTTGTGATGGCGTGGCGATCACCTGGCGGATACGTTTTTTGCTCTGAAATTTAATCGCTGTATCGGCTTCAGTATCCAGCGGGTCGGCAATGGCAACAGTGATGGAGTGTTCATCACTGGCGATGGGCAACCATTGATAACGCTGGAGCAGCGTTTCATCAAGCTCGTTAAATGCTTTGCTATCAATGGGGTAGTCATCCAGATTGACCAGCGGCAACTGGTATTTCTCAGCCAGTGTGGAAGCCAGTTCAAGCTCGGAGATCGCGCCCATATCAATCAGTATCTGCCCGATTTTTTTGTCGTTTTTCTTAGCTTGTTGCAGCAGTGCCCGGGAAAGGTCCTGTTCGTCGATCAAACCGCTTTCCAGCAGGATTTCATCCAGCCTGCGATGAACATATTGTTGTTCGCGAAGGGCTTTCTGCAATTGGGAATCACTGAGTTGGTGATTGTTTTTCAGGATTTCTTTTAATCGGCGTTCACGCTGAGTTTGCTGAATCGCCAGCGCTTCCTTCACGGCCTCGGAAGAGGCAAAGCCGGAAGCTTCCAGTAATTTACCCACATACTCGCTGGAATGCCTGGCAGAAATAGCATGATGATAAAAAAAATAACAGGCGATTCCCGAGCTTTCAGCCGGTGGCAGGGCATAAAACCCCTGTCGTCGCTTCAGCTCATCTCCTGTGCGAATATGGAAAACATCTCCATGCAATAGTTCAAGGCGAATGATCTTCGGCAGTACCTGTGATTTACGCAGCACGGGCACGCGCCCCTGGCGAAGAAAGCCAAGATACGCAAGATGACGGGAGAGCAGTGAGGTCGGTGTTATGACGCGATGCATTTTTGCCGGGAGAGGCTCATCGCGATTGCCCGGTAACAGCTCTATTCGTTCATCATCTGCTGAAAAAGATTTCAAACACCCCTGTAGTAAATCGCCATTACTCAGGCCAGCGACCACGTGATAACAGTGCATGGTATCAGTTGCTTGTTTCATCGCCCAAAGGATAACATGAAGTTTTCCATTGCGCAGGATTGCAGGTAGTGGCCATCAGAACATTCGTTGATGGCCACATTCACCCGGGAGTCTGTCGGGCTTTGGTAATCGTCACGAGAAATAGCGGGATTGAGTCAAATATACGACCTGTTGGCGGCGAATAGCAGGGCTATTTAACAAAAACAGGGCGAAGATTTGGCCAATATCCGATTTTTCGCAGTAGATTTGCCAAAGTCCGACAGATTCCCAGGCTACCTTACTGTACGCCTGAAACGCGAACGGATTTCCAGTAATGACGCTGCCAGTAAGCATCATCCAGCTGAGAAACGATCACGCCCTGGCTGGTGGAGGCGTGCAAAAACCTGTTGTCGTCAATGTAGATGCCAACATGACGGGTATGACGGCCAATCTTGAAGAAAACCAGGTCGCCGGGGCGCAAATGCTGTTTGCTGACTGTTTTGCCGGCCTTGAGCTGAGAGAGCGTATCACGCGGCAGGTCGATATGGAAGCGCTCGGCAAATGTTTTTTGTGCAAAACCCGAACAATCAATGCCACGACGGCTTTGACCACCGAGCTGGTAACGCACATGCTTCCATGACTGGTATTGCGCCAGCAAAGCCTTTTTTACATCACTGCTTTTGACGCGATGCGTCTTTTTCGCAGGGGCTTTGACCGCCGCTACTTTCGTCGCAGCGACGTGCCTTTTCGTCTTGGTGGCGGTGTTAGCCTCATCCTGTGCCTGCTGAAAGAGTGCAGGACTGACGACTTTGTGTTGAGATGTGAAGTTGTGTGCCAGCATGCGATTATTATTGCAGCCGGTAAGTGCGATCAATGCGGTCAGTAAAATAATGCAACCTTTCATGACAAGCTCCTTCAGTTCATCATGGCTTCCCTTCCCTCGGTGCCATGGGGCGAAGCATAGAATCCATGAAGGTAGCGGCCTGTGACCGGCATTACACTGATCTTAACGGGTGCATGACTGCCTGAAACACCGGTGTCAACCACCCAGTTCACGGGTGTGTTGCTCAATATCCCGCTCCAGTTGCGCGATCAGTTCCTTGCGGGAGGTGTTGGCGACGACATCTGCCGGGATGTAGGGTAAAAAGCGCATGCGTACCAGCCCCGGCGTTTTGATATAACTACGTTTTCCCCAGCAGCAGCCGGTGTTGTGTGCCAGCGGCAAAATGCCGACACCGGCTTTTTGTGCCAACACCACACCGCCGGGCTTGTAGGGGGCTGGCTGGCCCACTGGCGAGCGCGTGCCTTCAGGGAAGATCACAACCCAGCGGCCTTCTTTAAGAAAACGCATCCCCTGTTCATTGACCGATTTCAGCGCCTTGCGCGGATGCTCGAACTCAATGGCAATGGCATTGATCAGGCGCAAGGCCCAGCCAAATACGGGAATATAGAACAAGGAACGTTTAAGCACCCAAACATAGGGGGGGATCAGCGATGGCATGGCAATGGTTTCCAGCGCTGACTGATGCTTGGCCATGACCACGCAAGGTTCGTCTGGCAGATGCTCTTTTCCCTCTACCTCCACGCGAATACCGCAACACCAGCGCGCCAGAAATAGAACGGCCCGCGACCATTGCCGTGCCCAGAACCACGAAGCAGTAAAACCCAGTGGCCGCGAGGCAATGAGCAACAGCGAATACAGCGGTGTAATGGCAAAAAACAGCAGATTAAATATCGTGGAGCGAATAAAATTCACGGGATTATTCCTTCATTTTCCAGCCCTGCCGCCAAAGCCACCAACAGGCGATGGTCACGGCAGCAGCAGCGGCGATCACGATGGCCGCAGCCTGCCCTGGATCGGTATCACCCGTGCCGAGGAAGCCGTAACGAAAGCCATCAATCAGGTAAAAAAACGGATTGGCGCGATTCACCTGTTGCCAGAACGCTGGCAACTGGTGCACTGAATAAAACACGCCGGAAAGAAACGTCAGTGGCATGATAATAAAATTGGTGATGGTCGCCATATCATCAAATCTTTTGGCCCACATGCCGGCCATCATGCCAAAACCTCCCATGATGATGCTACCGCAAATGCCATAGAGCAGGATCATCCACACATGCACCAAATGCACATCGGCAAACGGTATCAGCACCAGCAGCAGCACAACCGCCACAATCAATGCCCGCACCACTGCTGCTGCCAGAAATGCCAGTGTCACTTCCATCGCTGAAATTGGCGACATCAGCAAAAAGACATGCACATTCATCACCTTGCTGGCAATCAGTGAACTGGATGTATTGGCAAAGGCGTTTTGCAGCATGGCCATCATCACCAGTCCGGGGATCAGAAAATCAAAATACGGCACGTCCAGTCCGGGTACTTGCCGCTCACCCATGGCATAGCGAAATACCAGCAAATACATAATTGCTGTCAGCGCCGGAGTCACTAC
Organism: Mariprofundaceae bacterium; assembly: GCA_015488125.1. GTDB lineage: Bacteria > Pseudomonadota > Zetaproteobacteria > Mariprofundales > Mariprofundaceae > AB-137-C09. The sequence goes on along the minus strand of WFOJ01000074.1, from coordinate 2,912 downwards.
CGTCTGCATTTTCACGCGCAGGAAACGGCGCGTTTCGCGCTGGAACAGTGTCCAGGCGCCGAGAGGGTTGTAATTATCCACGCTCATGATGATCTCCCGTCAGGCGCAGAAACACATCTTCAAGATCTTCCTGCATCAGCGCCACATCCTGTGGCGGGCCGAGCAACAGCGAAGCCGCTGTGTAGGCATCATGAAAGGCCTGCTGCTCACCGCTGGCCAGACATAGCTGTAAACAGCTACCCTGTACACGCGGTCGCCAGCGGGTCAGCGCCTGTTGCTGCGCTGCATCCAATTGCAATGGTTTCGGCCACGACAGGTGCAGCACGCGGCTGGCCACCTCATCGAGCAGTTCACGCATGGGCCGGTGCATGAGCAGCCTGCCCTGATCAATAATCGCCACCTGATCGCATAATTCCTCGGCTTCTTCCAGATAATGCGTGGTCAGCAGAATCGTCGTGCCCTGCGCATTAAGCTCGCGCATGAATGTCCACAGCCGCTTGCGTAGTTCCACATCCACACCTGCAGTTGGCTCATCGAGCACCACCACCGGCGGTCTGTGTACCAATGCCTGCGCCACCAGCAAACGGCGACGCATGCCACCGGACAACTGACGCGAGTTTTTTTCGGCATGCGGCAGTAACTCCAGTCGCTCAAGCAGTTGTTCGATCCATGCTTCATCCGCTTTTGCGCCAAACATGCCGCTGGTGATATGCAAAATCTCACGTGGATTGAAAAACGGATCAAACGCCACTTCCTGCGGTACCACGCCCAGACGGCGTTTGCACCAGCCATGTTCACGGAATAAATCATGCCCCAGCAGACGGATTTGCCCGCTACCGGGGCGCACCACATCAGCAAGAATATTGATCAGTGTGCTTTTACCTGCGCCATTGGGACCAAGCAGGGCAAAAAATGAACCTTCAGGCACATCCAGCGAGACATCATCCAGCGCCTGTTTGCCACCGCGATACGTCTTGCTGACGTTTTTGATCTGTAGGGCATGGCTCATTGTGGCTGCGAACGCTGACGATGGACACCGTGAGCCACCACCATGGCTTCGATCAACACCCAGACGGCCAGCGCAAAAATCATGCTGCCGACGGCAGCCACCGTCCATTGTTCCTTGCCCAACGCCTTGATAATGCCCATCACCATGCCGGAAATCGTTGCGCCGAGTACCAGTAACATGGGCAGCAAGGTGTAAAGAATCGGCTTGCGTTTGCGATACAGGTAAATCGTCACCGTCAGCAGGGTTAAGCCAGCCAGAATCTGGTTGGTGGTGCCAAACAGCGTCCACAAAAACAGCCCGGCCGGTTTGCCGTTGACTTCAAAAAAGGCAAAAAAGCCAATAGCAGCGACAGCCAGCGTGGTCGCCACATAACGGTTTTCCAGGCCCTTGATGCCAAGGGTATTGCCGATTTCCTGAATATTAAAGCGCAGCAAACGAGCGCCGGTATCGACGCTGGTCATGGCAAACCCAACCACCACGACGCTGATAAAGGCCGCTGCATAATCCAGCGGTACGCCAAGCTGATGAATAAAATTGGCATTGCCCTGAATGAACACACCCAGTTTTTGATGCAACCCCACAGCCTTGTCCCATGAGCCATAAAAGGCTTCCCAGTCCTGCCGGTTGGAGAATGCGCCGGCAGTGGTTGCCAGCACGGCCAGCAGCGCCAGCAGGGATTCGCCGATCATGCCGGCATAGCCAATAAAGGGGGCATCCGTTTCCTTGTCCAGTTGTTTCGAGGACGTGCCGGAGGCCACCAGTCCGTGAAAACCGGACACCGCACCGCAGGCAATGACGATGAACAAAAACGGTAGTATCGGTGGCGCGCCCACGGGGTGAGGATTGACTGCCGGAGCAGCCCAGTCTGGCGACAACAGGAAAAAACCGGCCAGCATGGAGAACAGGGCCAGATAGAGTAGCAGGGAATTGAGAAAATCACGGGGCTGCAACAGCAACCACACGGGCAACACGCTGGCAATAAAGGCGTAGATCAGCAACGACCACGTCCAGGCATGGGCGGAAACGCCCGTTACCGGTGCGCTCAGGCCATAGGCTGTGGTCAGCAGCATGAGCACAAAGCCAAGGGCGATTAGCGGCCATAGCGGCAACTTTTGGCGGTACACCAAAAAGCCGATGAACATGGCGATCAGCATCAGCGAATAGGTGGGAATTACGGCTTCCGGGTGCGCAGTTGTCGGGATATTGGCGGCATCCGGAGCGGCAAACAAACCGGAAATCACCAGTACAAACACCCCCATGGCCAGTGCTACCAGGAAGAAAATCACCAGCAGGAACAATAGCCGCGTGCGTGGACTGATGACCTCGCGGGCAATCGTTCCCATGCTTTGCCCCTGATGACGGGCAGAGAGCACCAGAGCGGAAAAATCATGCACGGCACCAATAAGCAACGTGCCAAACACCACCCAGCACAAGGCCGGAATCCAGCCCCAGATGACGGCAATCGCCGGGCCCAGCATGGGGGCCAGTCCGGCAATCGAGGCATAATGATGGCCGAACAGGATATAACGGTTGGCCGGCACATAATCGACGTCATCGCGCATGCTGTGCGCAGGCGTTGGTTGCGCCTCGTTCAGATCAAATATGTTCCGGCCGAGAAAACCACGGGCATAGAAATGGTAAAACGTCAGATACAGGCTTAACACAAGAATCGCCATTACAACGGGGGACATGAAAACTCCGCTAACAGTATTTGCCACCAGCATGGCTGACGGCAGCGCACAAACAGACTATGATTGGCCGCATGCTACAGCCTTGAAGCCTGTCGCGCTATGCTACAAGAGGGAGCAACGATTTGAACAACCATCCGATTCGCCGGTTTGCATGCACCATGATCCTGCTGGCACTGGCGGCCTGCAATGATGATGTGGTGGATATTGACCAG
>WFOJ01000073.1 GCA_015488125.1 Mariprofundaceae bacterium | reverse complement strand
TAAGCGGCAATATACGGGCAATTGACCCGGCAGGACAGGTATTGGTAGAAACCCACGGCGTAGGCTATGATGTCAGCGTCAGTCTGCAAACATTGTGTACTTTGCGTGAAGGAGAACAGGTCAGCCTGTTTATCCACACACACGTGCGCGAGGATCAACTTCAGCTGTTCGGTTTTGCTGATGCGAATGAGCGGCAAATGTTCCGGCGATTGCATCAGGTTTCTGGCATTGGTGCAAAAATGGCCCTGAACCTGATGTCTGGCATGCCACTGGATGCCTTGCTACGGGCGATTGAACAGGCGGATGAAGCAGCGATTGCCCGCACGCCGGGGATTGGCAAAAAAACAGCACAGCGCCTGATTCTGGAATTGCAGGGCAAGTTGCCGGTTCGGGGCGGCGGCGAAGCACAGGCTGCGAGTACAGGCGGGCATGTGCGTCAGGATGTGCATTCAGCACTGGTCAATCTTGGTTACCGTCCGGCGGCGGTGGACAAGGCATTAAAAGGCATTGCCGCTGAAGTGGATTTTGAACAGGCCTTCAAACTGGCCCTGAAGGCGCTGGCATGAGTGAGCAACGTCTGGTTGCTGCTGATACGCAGCCGGGGGATGCGGACGCTGCCCTGCGTCCGCGCCGTTTGACGGATTATGTGGGGCAGGCCAAAATCAAGGCGAATTTGTCAGTGTTTATCCGTGCTGCCCTGGCACGTCAGGAATCGCTGGATCATGTCTTGCTTTATGGCCCGCCAGGGCTGGGCAAAACCACGCTGGCCAATATCATCGCTGCTGAAATGGGGGTAAATGTGCGCAGCACCTCCGGGCCGGTGATTGAACGCGCCGGTGATCTTGCCGCCATGCTGACCAATCTTGAGGCCGGCGATGTGTTGTTTGTGGACGAAATTCATCGCCTCAGCCCGCAGGTGGAAGAAATTCTGTATCCGGCCATGGAAGATTTTCAGCTCGATATTGTGATCGGTCAGGGACCTGCGGCGCGCTCCATCAAAATGGATTTGCCGCGCTTTACCCTGGTCGGCGCCACCACTCGCGCCGGCATGCTGACCAATCCACTGCGCGACCGTTTTGGTGTGATGATGCGTCTGGAGTTTTACAGTCATGACGAACTGACGCATATTGTGGGCCGTTCAGCCAAATTGCTGGGAATTCGCACCGATGCTGATGGCTGCCGGGAAATTGCCCGTCGGGCGCGTGGTACGCCGCGTATTGCCAATCGTCTGCTGCGTCGGGTGCGTGATTTTGCTGAGGTGGAATTTCAAGGGGTGATTACCCGCGAAATTGCGGATATTGCCTTGCAACGCCTTGAGGTGGATCAGTTGGGGCTGGACTATATGGATCGCAAGTTTTTGCTGGCGCTGCTGGATCGCCATGCTGGCGGCCCGGCGGGACTGGATACGCTGGCAGCCAGTATTGCTGAAGAACGGGATACCATTGAAGATGTGATTGAGCCGTTTCTGATGCAGCAAGGGCTGATCGCCCGCACCCCTCGCGGCAGGGTGGCAACGGCGCAGGCTTATCAACATTTGCAGCGACCCATGCCTGCCGCATGAAAAACAATCGTTGCCACACAGGAGAGCACCATGAGTTTCACCTTGCCTGAACTGCCCTTTGCTGCCGATGCGCTGACCCCCGTGATTTCAGAAGAAACCCTGCGCTATCATCACGGCAAGCACCACCAGACCTATGTCAACAACCTCAACAAACTGGTTGAAGACACACCTTATGCCAGCGAAAGCCTGGAATCACTGATTCAGACAACAAGCGGAGCGCTGTTCAATAATGCCGCCCAGCACTGGAACCACAGCTTTTACTGGCAATGCCTGTCTCCGCAGGGCGGCGAAGCAGACAGCATGCTGCGTGAGGCGCTGACGCAAACATTTGGCAGCCTGGATGCATTCAAAACCACATTCGTCAATGCGGCGCTGAGTAATTTCGGCTCAGGCTGGAGCTGGCTGGTGGATCGTCCCGGCGAAGGGCTGGCCGTCGTCAATACCAGCAATGCCAACAATCCCTTGCGTGACGGCGATACGCCGCTGCTGGTTTGCGATGTCTGGGAGCATGCTTATTATATTGATTACCGCAACGCCCGGGCGGATTATATCGAAGGTTTCTGGAGCTTGATCAACTGGGTATTTGTCAACGATAATTTTCGTCGCTGCCATCATTCCTGACGCTGGTAAAGCAGGATCAACACGTGCCTTCACCAGCGGCTATCCCGACCAATAAGAAACGCTGATGCACGGCATTGAAACGCCTGCTGCGGCTTTTGTGATCGCTGTGTTGGTTGCCGTTTGTTCGCAACTGGTCTCCGAGCGTATGCGCATGCCGCCTATTTTACTGTGGCTGGTATGTGGCATGCTGCTTGGCCCCTCGGGACTGCATGTATTGCATGCCGACCTTCTTGAACCGGCCATGCATACGCTGATTGAACTCGGGCTGGCCATTATTCTTTTTGAGGGCGGCCTGAACCTTAACCTGAAAACACTTCGCGAGCATGGCGCGGTGGTCAGTCGTTTGATTGTGCTGGGACCATTGCTGACCATGTTGATTGGCGGTACGGCAGCGCATCTGCTGACGAACATGAACTGGTCGCTGTCATTGTTGTTCGGGGCGATTGTGTCAGTCGGCGGGCCGACGGTAATCATGCCGATCGTGCAACAAGTGCGACTGGATCGCGCGATCAGCTGTATTTTGAGCAGTGAAGCCATGCTGGTGGATGCCGTCGGTGCCATTCTCGCCATTGTCATGCTGCAACTGACGTTATCGCCGGAAATCGGCAGCATCAATACCATTCAGGCCGTGCTGTACAAAATCGCCATCGGCTCGGCAATAGGCCTAACTGGCGGCTGGCTGCTTGGTCGCGCCTTGCTGATGAATATCACCCACAACGTGGAAATTCGCAGTATTTTTACGTTGGCCAGTGTCTGGGCGATGTTTTTGCTGGCTGATAACATCAGCAGTCAGGCGGGACTGATGGCCGTACTGGTGGCCGGTGCCAGCATGCAGAAAATGGACTTGCCGGATATTCAGCGGTTACGCCATTTCAAGGCCAGCCTGGCCGTGTTGCTGATCTCGGTATTGTTTGTATTGCTGGCCGCCTTGCTGGATCTTGAGGTGTTGCTGCGCTACCTGTGGCAGGGCATCGCGTTGTTTATTCTGCTGGCTGTACTGGCGCGACCGCTGATCGCCTGGCTGTCGGCTATTGGTTCCTCGCTGCACAACAATCAAATCGCTTTCCTTGGTTTGATGGCGCCGCGCGGCGTGGTTGCCGCAGCTATCACCTCGTTGTTTGCCTTAACCTTGCGGGAGGCAGGTGTTGCCAATAGCGATGTAATGGTATCACTGGTGTTTACCATTATTCTGTTGTCTGTGCTGGTGTATGGTTCCGGGGCGCGCTGGCTGAGCCGAAAACTGGCCGTCACTGGTGGTAGCGATCGCACCACGCTGCTGATCGGCGGTGGTCAAATGGGCGCAGAGCTGGGGCGTACCCTGTGTAGCGACAGGGAAGTGCGCTTTCTTGATCTCAATGGCACCGTTGTTGGCAACCTCAAACGCGCTGGCTTCGAAGCGGTGCAGGGCAATGCACTGGATCCATTGTTTCTCGAAATCATCCATGCCGAGGAAGTCAGCACCGTGGTGGCCATGACCGGCTCATCCGACCATAACCTGCTGATTGCCTCGCTGGCCAAAGAGCAGTTTCATGTGCCCGAAGTGTATGTGGCCTTGCAAAAAGATGATGAAGGCAAGCATGCGCGCCTGATTCACCGCCTGCAGGCGCGACGCTTGTTTGCCAAGCCATACACCGCCACCTACTGGATGGACCAGGCCAATCGTAATCGCCTGGTTCATGATTCATTGCTGATTGAGGCCAACAGTCCGCTGGTGCACTGTGAACTCGGTGCCACGCGCATCAGTCATGGCGTGCAACCCATGGCCGTACTTCGTGACGACCACACGTTGATTCCGCATGATCATCTGGTGCTGGAGGAAGGCGATGAAATTCTCTTCCTGCTGCGCCCGGAGCAACTCCGGGAAGGCCAGCCGCTGATCCTGCCACCAGCCAGCAAGAAACTGCCATGATTTACCCGCTGTGGCCGCAACCCGGTGCTCCTCGACCGCTGATCGGTTGTTATCTGGATATGCCCCTGCGCGACTGGCAACAGCGTTGTGGCCGGTTGCTGCTGTACAGTAATTATGTCAGCAGCCTTGATGGCCGTATTGCCATACGTCAGTCTGAGGCTGCTGATTACAGCGTGCCATCATCCATTGCCAATGCTCGTGACTGGCGTTTGTATCAGGAACTGGCGGCGCATGCCGATGTGCT
>WFOJ01000072.1 GCA_015488125.1 Mariprofundaceae bacterium | reverse complement strand
TGGCGCGGAAACAGGTGATCCAGGTGATTGAGGCTTTAAAACTATGTGAGCGAAACCCCAAAGATATTTTTATTCAGCAGATTATCGACAAAATATCGGCAAAAATTAGCATCAACAGCGCCTGAAAGAGGGGATTTTGGCGAAGGTATTGAAAGATGACATCAACCTGTTAATGCGATTACCTTATCCCAATGAACAAATACAACTCGACAGCAGTAGCGGAGAATGATAGAAGGCGGTATGAAACGACTATCATTCATCAAACTTATTGGTATTGAGCACAATCCTTCCAGCCATACGGAGAAGCTGGTTTCTGGTGTTGGTGGCTTTCTGGCGATTTATTTCGTTTATCATATCAGCCACCGGATACTGGGTGACAGCGCATGCCTTATTCTGGCCTCAATGGGTGCCTCAGCTGTACTGTTATTTGCCGTTCCACACGGCCCGCTTTCGCAGCCATGGCCATTGTTTGGTGGTAATCTCCTGTCCGCATTTATAGGGGTTAGTTGCGCCTGGCTTATTCCGGATGGTTTTATAGCTGCTGCCGCCGCAGTGGGATTATCGGTGATGGTGATGTATTACCTGAAATGTATCCACCCACCGGGAGGTGCGACAGCGCTTTCTGCGGTCATCGGCGGCCCTGCTGTTCATGCGCTTGGCTTTCAGTATATCATCGTACCCGTACTGCTAAACGTGTTGATCATTTTCTCGGTCGCCGTTCTGTTCAACTTCCTTTTCAAGTGGCGAAGATACCCAGCCAGTCTGACCAGTCTGATCTCTGCGAAATATCCTGAAACAGCAGCCAAACCAGACAAGCTCTCGCATGACGGGATTAAATATGCCTTGCAACAGCTTGATTCATTCATTGATATCAGTGAAGATGATTTAAATCGCATTTATCAATTAGCCAGTGAATTTGACCGCGAGCAAACAAAATCCAACGCCTGAATGGCAGCCTGATCCGTTACCTCGGCAGGACAGGATTATTTCGCTGCGTAACGTATCCACCCGACAACATCACCCACAAAGCTTCCGGCAATTGCCAGTTTTGCATAAGACTGCAAGCATGCGCGCCGCTTACTGGAGCGGAGTTTGATACGGAGAGAGTGCGCATGACGAATTTTGCAGATCGTGACGGCCTGATCTGGCTGGATGGTGAGATGATTCCCTGGCGAGAGGCCAAAATCCATGTGTTAACCCATACCCTGCATTATGGCATGGGCGTATTTGAAGGTGTGCGCGCCTATAATGCCGACGGCGGCACGGCGATTTTCCGCTTGCAGGCGCATACGGATCGCCTGTTTCGCTCGGCACACATCATGAACATGGCCATGCCGTTTGACAAGGCGACGCTGAATGAAGCGCAACGCGCAGTGGTGCGCGAGAACAGCCTGGATTCGGCCTATCTGCGTCCCATGGCCTTTTATGGCTCCGAGGGCATGGGCCTGCGCGCCGATGGTCTGCAAACCCATGTGATGATTGCCGCCTGGGCCTGGGGGGCGTACCTCGGCGATGACGGCATCAACCACGGCATTCGCATTCGCACGTCCTCCTATACCCGCCACCATGTCAATATCGCCATGTGCAAGGCCAAAGCCAATGGCCAGTACATCAACTCCATGCTGGGACTTGCCGAGGCGCAGCGCGATGGCTACGACGAGGCATTGTTTCTGGATGTGGATGGTTTTGTTGCTGAAGGCAGTGGCGAAAATGTGTTTCTGGTGCGTGATGGCGTACTCTATACGCCGGAGCTGACATCGGCGCTGGATGGTATTACCCGCGCTACCGTCATGCAGCTAGCTGAAGAACAGGGACTGACAGTGCGCGAAAAACGCATTACCCGTGATGAAGTATATGTAGCGGACGAAATGTTTTTCACCGGCACGGCGGCAGAGGTCACGCCAATCCGTGAAGTCGATGGCCGCACCATTGGCGGTGGCAGCCGGGGACCTGTCACCAAAGCTTTGCAGGATGCTTATTTTAATGCCGTGCATGGTCGCCTGACCGATCACCGGGACTGGCTGACTGCGGTTTAGTGAATTCTGTCAGTAAAGCTGCCACAATTGATGGCCTGCGCTGGCTAAGGGGTCAGCGGGTGATTGCCGCCATGAGTGGCGGCGTGGATTCCTCGCTGGTGGCAGCGCTGCTGGCTGAAGCGGGCGCTGAGGTGCTGGGGGTGTTCCTCCATGTCTGGGACTATTCCCGCGAGGATAGTTGCCGTCAGGGTTCCTGCTGCGCCACTGAAGATGCCTATGACGCTCGTCGGGTGGCTGATCAGCTGGGTATTCCCTTTTATGTCATGGACATGCAGGAGACCTTCCGCGAAGCGGTGATCGAGCCTTTCATTGCCGATTATGCCACTGGCCGCACGCCCAACCCCTGCGAACGCTGCAACCGCTTTGTCAAATTTGGCGCTCTGCTGGAGATTGCCGACCGGCTGGAAGCAGCCTATATCGCCACAGGCCATTATGTGCAGCGGCGTGACGATGCCAATGGCATGCATATTTTTCAGGGCGAGGATGCCAGCAAGG
>WFOJ01000071.1 GCA_015488125.1 Mariprofundaceae bacterium | reverse complement strand
CCGAGCCTTGCGCCTTGTGTACCGTCATGGCCCAGGCATCGACCCACTCCGGCAGCAACTGCCGGGGAATTCGCCGTATGCTGCCATCTTCATTGGCAAAACAGGCATCACATGTCTCCCCTTCCTGCCATAACAGGCCAGTATCGCCATTATACACATCCAGACTCGGATGATTGCGGGTGATCATGATAAAACGTCCGTGGCCGGTTGCATTGATGCATGTGCGTTGTTGCAATTTCGCAGCGATCTGCCTGTTCAGCCAACGCGTTCCCCAGCGTCCATCGTGTAGCGGCGTCAGCAGGCGCAGCTGCTCCAGCGCCGCCAGCACTGCCGCCGGCGCATCCGCTGCATAGCAGCAGGCAAAGGCATCAACCGCCCGTTGCAGTAGTTCCTCTGCATCCTGTATGTGTTGTTTCCAGGTGATGTCATGTTCAGCCTGGCGGCAGGCATCTATCGCGGCTGTGGCATGACCCTGACGCACAGCCTCAGCCAGCCGGGCAATACCGCTATCAGCCGCAAAACGGTATGGCGTATGCAAAAAAGCCGTGGCTCTGGCAATATCAGGCATGTCGCCAGGTTGGCTGCGGTGGTGCGCGCCAACAATATCTGCCAGCACATTACCTGCTTCAACCGAAGGTAGTTGATGATGATCACCCAGCAGAATCAGTCGCGCCTGTTGTGGCAGGGCACGCAGCAATTGCTGCATCATGGCCAGATCCATCATTGAAGCTTCATCCACCACCAGACAATCTGTGGCCAGCGGCTGATGCTCATTCAGGCGAAAACGGCGACCATCATAAGCCAGCAGGCGATGCAGGGTCGTCGCCTGATCGGGCAAACGGGCGCGCAGCGACTGATGCCCCTGAAGATGTTGTGCTGCGGTGCGCAAGGCTTGCAGCATGCGCGCCGCAGCCTTGCCGGTGGGAGCCGCAAGATGAATGCGCATCCCTTCATCAGCAGCCAGCAGGTATAATAGCAGACGGATCAGTGAAGTCGTCTTGCCCGTGCCTGGTCCGCCACAAATCACCGCAAAACGCTGACTGGCGGCATTTGCCACTGCCTGGCATTGCTCACTTGCCAGTTGCCCGTCAAACAGCTCTGCCAGTAGGGCCGGATCAGGCGTGTGGGCTACAGGTTGTGCCAGTCGCGCCAGCAGATCACTGGCCACCATGGCTTCTGCCTGTTCATCGCGTCGCAGATAAAGCCTGTCACCATCAAGAATCATAGGCGCATAACCACCTGCAACAGCCACACAAGGGCTGGCCAGTAATGCCGAACACCATGGCTCAGCCGCCGGTGCAAGCGGCGCCTGTTCATCACCCCACCAGTGCCGGCCAGCACAGGCCGTGATGTTAAGGCAACTGTCTCCCTGCATCACTTGCTGCATCAGCCAACGTCCCGAACGCGCTGCTATACCTTCCTCGCCATGATCATCATGGCGGCCAATAAAACGGGCAAAAAGGCGATCCGTCACATTTACTCGACAGTCACCGATTTCGCCAGGTTTCTGGGTTGATCGACATCAGTGCCCCGCAAGACGGCAACATGGTAGGCAAGCAATTGCAAGGGAATGGTGAATACCACAGGGGCCAGATCACGTGGCTGTACGCCAATATCAATCATGGTTAGCTGTTCGTCCTGTTCCATCTGCTGATGATTGCTAAATACGAACAAACGGCCACCACGCGCCTTTACCTCGGCCAGATTGGAACGAATTTTCTCCAGCAGGGCATCATCCGGCATGACGGCTACCACCGGCATGGCTTCATCCACCAGGGCCAGCGGGCCGTGCTTCAGCTCGCCAGCAGCATAGGCCTCGGCATGGATATAGGAGATTTCCTTGAGTTTGAGTGCCCCTTCCATGGCTACCGGATAACCGGTGCCACGTCCGAGAAAAAGCGCATGTTGTTTATCGACCAGGGCATTGGCCATTTCCAGAATATCATGATCATGGGCCAGCACTGTCTCGACCTTGGCCGGCAGATGGCGCAGTTGTTCCACCAGATCGCGTTCTTTTGCTGCGGTAAGCTGAAAGCGTCGGCCGATCACAATAACCAGCAGCATCAGGGCGACCAGCTGGGTGGTGAATGCCTTGGTCGAGGCGACACCAACTTCCGGCCCGGCTCTGGTCATCAGAACACAATCGGCATCACGCACCATGGAGCTTTCCGGTACATTGCATACCGCCAGCGTCGCGCAATAGCCCATGCGGCTGGCGTTACGCAATACCGCCAGGGTATCGGCCGTTTCACCGGATTGTGAAATCACCACCAGCATGGTGCCTTCGGGCACCACCGGATGACGGTAACGCAATTCACTGGCAATTTCCACCCGGCAGGGTACGCCGCCCAGTTCCTCAAACCAGTAGCGCGCTGTCAGTCCGGCATGGTAGCTGGTACCACAGGCAGCAATATGGATGGCTTTTACCTGATCCAGCAAATCTGATGCCTGTGGCCCGAGGATTTCATCCATGACCTTGTCATGCATCAGCCTGCCCTCGCAGGTATCGGCAATCACTTTGGGTTGTTCATGGATTTCCTTGAGCATGAAATGGCGGTATTCGCCCTTGCCGATGGTTTCGGGGTTGAGTTGCGATTCTGTCAGCGGGCGTTCAACGCCTTCACCTTGCGCGTCGAAAATACGCACACAATCGTGATGAAGCTCGGCAATATCGCCATCTTCGAGATAAATAAAGCGGTTGGTCACCGGCAGTAGAGCCAGTACATCCGAAGCAATAAAATGTTCATCAATACCCACGCCAATCACCAGCGGACTGCCCTGGCGGGCTACAACCATGGTATCCGGCGTGCCGGCATGAATCACGGCCAGGGCATAAGAGCCGTGCAACTGACGGATGCTGCGCTGAACAATGCTTAGCAGATCACCGCCGTGCCGACTCTCATCGCACAGCAAATGGGCAATGACCTCCGAGTCTGTCTCCGATTCAAAATCATGTGCTTGTTGTTGCTGACGCAGTACATCATGGTTTTCGATAATGCCATTATGCACCAGCGCAAAGTCAGCGCACTGATGCGGGTGAGCATTATGCTCTGCTGGGATGCCATGCGTGGCCCAGCGGGTATGGCCGATCCCCGTGTTGCCATCGCAAGGCAGCGTCTCCAGACGCTGGCGAAGATTGACCAGCTTGCCCATGGCGCGGGTGCGTTGTAATTCGCCCGTTTCGCTGATGCAGGAAATGCCCGCTGAATCGTAACCACGATATTCCAGACGACTTAAGCCTTCCAGTAAGATGGAAGCGACAGGGCGACGCGCCACTGCTCCGACAATACCACACATAAAGACCTCTGAATGTCCGCGCAAGCCTTGCGGCATTGAGCGGACAGATAATGAGAAAGGAGGCTGTAAAAATGCAATCAGCCGTTAGCCCGGCGGCTGCTTAATCATCACCGAGCACGCCAAACAGGCTCAGCAGGTTTTCGAACAACAGGAAAACATCCAGATACAGGGTTAGCGCCGCAGCAATATATTCTTCATTGGAATAATCGCGAAGAATGCTGGATGTATCAAACAAAATAAACGCTGAAAACAGTAATACGCTCATGCCGCTGATCACCAGATGCAGCATGGGCGATTCAAAGATGAAGACGTTACCCAATCCCAGCACAATCACCGACACCAAACCGACCCAGACAAAGCCCCTGAGAAAAGAAAAATCCCTGCGGGATATAAAGACATAAGCGGTCAGACTGCCAAATGTCACAGCAGTCGTCAGAAATGCCTGGACAACGAGTGAAGCAGAGCGATCCGCAACCATACCAACCAGCGGCGCTACAGCCAGCCCGCTCAGAGCGCCAAAGCCCAGCAGGGCAATCAAGTTGATGCCCGGCTTATGGCGCACGGCCTGCACCAACAGAATGCCGCCAATCATCAGACCCAGCATGATCCAGGGATGTTCATAGGCAAACGGTAGGCCCATGGACAGCCAGGCACCGACGGTGGCACTGATGATGCAAAGCGCCAGCATACCATAGGTTCTGCCCAGAAAGGTGATGCGTTCATCCACCTGTTGCCCAGCATCGAATATCCGCGTATCTGCCATTAGTCATCAACCTCCATCATCAAGCTGGCATCAAGCCTGATCGTTTGCCTTAAGTTCAGCAACCTTGTCGCGCAGACTTGCCAGCAGTTTGCGGAATCCTCCATTCTTCAGTGCTGACTTGAACTGTTTGCGGTACGTACCGACCAAGCTGACGCCTTCAATCTTGATGTCATACACGCGCCAGCGGCCATCTTTTTCGTACAAACGGTAATACACTGGAATTTCCTTCTGGGCATCCACCACCCATGATTTCAGCAAGGCCTTGTGCTTTTTGATTTTCGCATCTTCGTAACGAATGGTTTGATCCCGATAGCCAGCCAGGCGATTGCCATAGGAACGTTCCAGCAATTCACGGAACACCTTGCTGAACTCAACCTTGTCTTCTTCCGCCAGGTCACGCCAGCTTTTGCCGATGCTGCCACGCGCCATCTTGCGGTAATCGAAGTGATCGGCAATGGCAGCGCTGATGGCAGCACGGTCTTTTTCTGTTAGACGGGTGCTGTCCTCCCTGGATTTGAGAATGTCAATAATCTGATTCACAGCCTGCTCGACCACCGCACGGGGCGAATGTTCTGCCGCCTGTGCCTGTGGTATCAGTGCCATACTGCATGCGGCGATTGCCGCCAGCAACCATGCTTTCATGCTTACTCCTTGTTATCCGGTGAAAAGATATATTTACTGACCAGATCCTCAATATTGATCGCTGATTCAGTTTCCTCAATTTCATCGCCATCATTCAGCGATTCCTCATCCGCACCCTGCGTGATGCGAATGTATCGTTCGCCGATGATACCCTTGGTACGGACAGTGGCAATAGCATCCGTCGAAATCTTGATGCCCTCATTGATCTCCAGCAGCAAGTGGGCTTCACTGTCGTCATCCAGTGAGACATCCGCCACCCGGCCAATGGAAACCCCGGCCATCATCACATCGCCACCCACACGTATGCCACCGACATCTTCAAAAACAGCCGTCAGCTCATAGCCAGAGCTGGACAAGCCACCGATTTGCCCCAACTTGATCGCCAGTCCGGCGATGGCCACAATGCCGACGAACACGAATATGCCGACAATAATTTCAATTTTTCGATACCCTTGCATAGGCACACCCTAGAGAAAGAATGAAGTTAAAATATAATCAAGCACCAGTACGCTGACGCAGGAAAGCACCACCGCCTGCGTCGTCGCCCGTGCCACACCTTCGGTCGTCGCCTCTGCCCGATAGCCGTACCAGGTACAGATCGCGCCAATCAGCAGACCAAAGCCCGCTGCCTTGATCCAACCGATATTCAAATCTTCCATGGCCACCTTGGTCACCATTTCGCCGATAAAAGCACCCGCATTGACACCCAGCAGATCCACGCCAATTACATAACCGGCAGCCAGCCCGACAACATCGAAGATAGCGACTAACAGCGGCAGCGCGATCACTGTTGCCAGAATACGCGGCATAATAATGCGTCCAACCGGATTAACGGCCATCATCTGCAGGGCATCGAGCTGTTCGGTCACACGCATAATACCGATTTCAGCCGTGATACTGGAACCCGCCCGGCCAATGAGCATAAAGGCCGCCAGCACCGGACCCAATTCGCGAATAATGGACAAGGCAATAGCTGAACCCAACAAGGATTCCGAACCAAACTTGGCCAGCATGTAATAACCTTGCAAGGCCAACACCATACCGGTAAAAGCTCCGGTAATAGCAATAATGATCAGTGAGCCTACGCCTAACGCATACAACTGACGGACGATGTGACTACCCTGCCACGGTGGCATAAAAAAGCAGCACAAAGCCCGCAGGCTGAGCATGGTGGCATCGCCGGTACGTTGCAGGGAAGAGAGCGTGCTACGCCCGATCGCACCGAATATATGCGTGAGCAAGCGCCTCATAGCCCCGCCATCAGCGCCTCATGAAACGGCGTTTCATTACGCGAGAAAGGAATCGGCCCATCGGGGTTGCCCTCGATAAACTGGCGCACACGCGGATCATCGCTATGCCGAATATCTTCTGCCGTGCCTTCGGCAATGACATGACCTTGCCAGAGAAGAATCACTTTGTCGGCAATACGCAGGCCAGCTTCCACATCGTGTGTGACCACCACCGATGTCAGCCGTGTTTGTTGGCCAAGGCGGTGAATCAGGGAGCTGACCACACCGGCGGAAATAGGATCCAGCCCCGATGTTGGCTCATCAAAAAACACCAGTTCGGGATCAGTGATCAAGGCTCTGGCAAAAGCCACACGCTTGGCCATGCCACCGGAGAGTTCGGACGGCATCAAATGCTCAAAGCCCCGCATGCCTACTTGTTCCAGCTTCATCATCACCATGGTGCGAATTACGGATTCATCCAGTTGCGTATGCTCATGTAGCGGAAAAGCCACATTCTCATACACATTCAGTGAATTCAGCAAGGCCGAATATTGAAACACCATGCCCATGCGCTGACGCAACTGATACAACCCGCTTTGCGAAATACAGCTTAAATCATGTTTACCATCAAGCCAGATATGGCCGCTGCTGGCTTGCTCCAGGCCGGCTAGTAAACGCAACAAGGTTGTTTTGCCGGAGCCTGAGCCGCCCATGATCACCGTGGTCTGATGCCTGCGAATATGAATATTCGCAGGCGCAACGGCCAGCAGGTCACCAAAGCGACGGCTCAGATTCTCGACGCGCAACATGATTTACTGCGCAGGAAGAGAGGAAGGACGCTGCATTAGCCATTCATCAATGGCATGCGCTGCCTGACGTCCTTCGTTGATGGCCCGCACCACCAGCGATTGACCACTGCGCATATCACCGGCAGTGAAGACTTTTTCCAGCGATGTCTGCCAATCAGAGGTATTGGCTTTGACATTGCCACGGGCATCGTAATCCACGCCCAGTTCATCAAGCATACCTTGATGTACAGGATGCAAAAAGCCCATGGCCAGCAATACAAGATCTGCCTTCAGGGTGAATTCACTACCGGGGATGGATTTCATTTGCCAGCGGCCATTTTCCTGTTCCCAGGCTACCTTTTCACAGCGAATATGCGTCACATGCCCGTCTTCACCGCATATTTCCAGTGTATTAACGCTGAATATGCGTTCACACCCCTCTTCCTGTGACGTCGATGTGCGGTATTTATTGGGCCAGTGAGGCCAGGTGATCAGAGGGTCGGGGTGATCAACAGGACGCGGCAAAATTTCCAACTGGGTGATGCTGCTTGCGCCGTGACGATTGGATGTGCCGATGCAGTCCGAGCCGGTATCGCCACCACCAATCACCACCACATGCTTGCCAGCCGCTGAAATAAATGGCTCGTGCTGTGGATCAAAAATGCGCTTGGTGTTGTTACGCAAAAAGTCCATGGCTGCATAAACACCGTTCATGCGATTACCAGCCACACTGTCATGCAACCAGCGGGGTTCTTCTGCGCCACCGGTGAGCAATACTGCATCATACTCCTTCAGCAAACGGGAAGCCGGAAATGCTTTGCTGCCAATATGGGTATGGGTACGAAAATCGACGCCCTCGGCCCGCATTTGTTCTAACCGACGGTCAATGATTTCTTTCTCAAACTTGAAGTTGGGGATGCCATAACGCATCAGGCCGCCAATTTTGTCTTCTTTCTCGAAAACCACCACATCATGGCCAGCGCGCGCCAGCTGCTGTGCAGCCGCCAATCCCGCCGGACCAGAGCCAACAACAGCGACGCGCTTACCCGTTTTATGTTCAGCGATTTGCGGCGTGATCCAGCCCTCCTGCCAACCCTTTTCGGCAATCGCCAGTTCAATATTCTTGATGGAAACAGCATCACCGATCAGATTGACTGTGCAGGCTTCCTCACAGGGGGCAGGGCAAATACGCCCTGTAAATTCAGGAAAGTTATTGGTGGCGTGCAACACATCCAGCGCTTCCCGCCATTGCCCCTTGTACACCAGGTCATTCCAATCCGGAATCGTGTTATGCACAGGGCAGGCATGATGACAAAAGGGAATCCCGCAATCCATGCAGCGCGCACCTTGTGTTGCCATATCTTTCGGCAAGGTCGCAAATTCCCTGTAATGCGTCAGGCGGTCTGCTACCGGCGCATAGGCCAGATTTTCCCTTGCGTACTCTTTGAAACCTGTTGGTTTACCCATGGATACGACCCTCCTGCTGCGCTGCAGCCTGTGCTGCTTCCATGCCTTGCAGGGCGCGACGGTAATCGACCGGCATGACGCGCACAAATCTTTTCAATGTGTTTTCCCAGTCCGCCAGCAAACGCCGTGCCTTGGCAGAATTGGTATAATGCAGATGTTTCTCCACCAGCAAGCGCAAAATTCTGCTGTCATCCTGCGATAGTGAATGGCGAATATCAACGCGGCCATGCGTCTCCAGATCGCCGCCCTGATGATCCAGCGCTTCAAGCATATCTGCTTCAGCAGGGATCGGTTCAAGCTCGACCTGTGCCATATTACAGCAATCGGCAAAATTGCCGTCTTCATCCAGCACATAAGCGATACCGCCACTCATGCCGGCAGCAAAGTTGCGCCCGGTCTTGCCAAGCACCACAATAGTGCCGCCTGTCATGTATTCACAACCGTGGTCGCCCACGCCTTCCACAACGGCCACTGCACCGGAATTGCGCACAGCGAAACGTTCACCAGCGATGCCATTAAAATAGCATTCGCCAGCAATCGCCCCAAAAAGCACGGTATTGCCGACAATAATATTCTCTTCGGCAACGATGGATGATTCCTTTGGCGGATAAATGGCAATGCGTCCGCCAGAGAGTCCCTTGCCGACGTAATCATTGCCTTCGCCCTGCAAATCAATGGTAATACCGCGCGCCAGCCAGGCGCCCAGCGACTGGCCCGCCGTGCCTTTGGCATGGATCACAATGCTATCTTCCGGCAAGCCTTCAAGCCCGTAACGCGCCGCCACCTTGCCAGAAAGCATGGTGCCAAAGCTGCGATCCACATTGCATATCGGCATATCAATCTGTACCGGTGTTTTTTCTTCCAGCGCTGCCCGCGCTCGGGCAATCAGCTCATTATCCTTCAGTTTGTCCAGGCCGTGGTCCTGACTGATGGCATGACACACGGCTTCGCCCTGGCTATCTGGACGATGAAATACAGAAGAAAAGTCCAAACCCTGTGATTTCCAGTGACGAATGGCATCGTTGGTATCCAGCATGTCAGCGCGTCCGACCATTTCATCAAAGGTGCGAAAGCCCAGCTCAGCCATTAGCTCACGTACTTCTTCAGCCACATACATGAAGAAGTTGACCACATCCTCCGGCTTGCCAACGAAGTTCTTGCGTAGTTCCGGATCCTGCGTCGCCACGCCCACCGGACAGGTGTTCAAATGACACTTGCGCATCATAATGCAGCCTTCGGCAACCAGGGCAATTGTTCCAAAAGCCGCTTCATCCGCGCCCAGCAATGCGGCAATTACCACATCGCGACCTGTACGCATTTGCCCATCTGCCTGTAAAATCGTGCGGCTGCGCAGGCGGTTCAGTACCAGCGTCTGCTGCGTTTCAGCCAGGCCAAGTTCCCAGGCACTACCGGCATGTTTGATCGAGGTCAGCGGTGAAGCACCGGTGCCGCCATCATGCCCGGCAATGACCACATGATCAGCATGCGCCTTGACGACACCGGCGGCAATCGTGCCCACCCCCACTTCAGACACCAGTTTAACGCTGATATCGGCCGAAGTATTGGTGTTTTTCAAATCAAAGATCAGCTGCGCCAAATCCTCAATCGAATAAATATCGTGATGCGGCGGGGGTGAAATCAGCCCTACGCCTGGCGTTGAATGGCGCACCCGTCCGATGCGCTGATCCACTTTGTGGCCTGGTAGTTGTCCGCCCTCGCCCGGCTTGGCGCCCTGCGCCATTTTGATCTGGATCTGATCGGCATTGGCTAAGTATTCCGTGGTAACGCCAAAGCGACCGGAAGCCACCTGTTTGATGGCCGAGCGCATGGAATCGCCATTGGCCAACGGCGTAAAGCGTTCAGGTTCCTCGCCACCTTCACCGGTATTGGACTTGCCACCCAGGCGGTTCATGGCAATAGCCAGAGTCGAATGCGCTTCATGGGAAATCGAACCAAAACTCATGGCCCCCGTGGCAAAGCGCTTCACAATTTCGCTGGCAGGCTCAACCTCATCCAGCGGAATCGGCGTTCCCTCCTTGAAGGTGAACAAACCACGCAGGGTCATCAAACGCCCAGCCTGGTCATTGATCTTGCGGGCATAGGATTTGTACAGTTCATAGTTGCCGGTACGGATGGCATGCTGCAAATCGGCGATGGCATCCGGTGTAAGCAAATGCTGTTCGCCACGTAAACGCCAGGCATATTCGCCGCCATCATCCAGGTGTGGATACAACTGCTGTTTGCCGAAGGCCTGTTCGTGCAGTTGCACCGTTTCTTTGGCGATTTCATCCAGCCCAACACCTTCGATCTGCGTCGGCGTACCGGTAAAGTATTGCTCCACAAAGGCCGAAGAAAGTCCCAGCGCCTGAAAAATCTGTGCCCCGCAATAGGATTGATAGGTTGAAATCCCCATTTTGGACATCACTTTGAGCAATCCCTTGCCAACAGCCTTGATATAGCGCGTTTTGATTTCCTCGCGGCTGAGCTCGGCTGGCAACTCGCCACGCGCGTGCATGTCAAACAGGGTTTCAAAAGCCAGCCACGGGTTGATGGCCTCGGCGCCATAACCGGCAAGCGTGGCAAAATGATGGACTTCACGCGCCTGCCCGGTTTCCACCACCAGACCAGTTTCCGTGCGTTGCCCCTGACGGATCAAATGTTGATGCACGGCGCTGGTGGCCAGCAGAATGGGAATGGCGATATGATCGGCATCCATATCCCGGTCAGAAATCACCACGATGTTGTAATGATCATCCACAGCCTTTGAGGCAGCCTCGCATAAACGCCGCAAGGCTACCGCCATACCGGCTGCGCCCTCGCTGGCGGCATAGCAGCAGGAGAGACGTAAGCTGCGAAACGCGCCTTTGGTGACGCCGTCGATATGCAGGATTTTTTGCATATCGGCATTGCTTAGCACAGGTTGCGCTGCTTCAAGGCGCAGGTGCTGTGTATCATCAAAGCCAAGAAGATTGGGGCGGGGGCCAATGATCGTTGTCAGGCTCATCACCATTTCTTCACGAATCGGGTCAATCGGCGGATTGGTGACCTGGGCAAACAACTGCCGGAAGTAGTTAAACAAGGGTTTGGAACGATTGGAAAGCACGCTCAATGGCGAATCATTGCCCATGGAGCCAATGCCTTCCTGACCGGAAGTGGCCATCGGTGTCATCAGAAACTTGAGATCTTCCTTCGAAT
>WFOJ01000070.1 GCA_015488125.1 Mariprofundaceae bacterium | reverse complement strand
CCTACGCGCAGGAGCTGAACCCGGAAACCCATGCCATCTGCGTGGCGGACAAGCTGATTCAGGGCTATGACACGCGCAATATCAAGCAGGGAAATACGCTTTCCGATGACCAGCTTCCACATGAGCGGTTCGACTACTGCCTGGCCAATCCGCCCTTCGGCGTGGACTGGAAGAAGGTGCAGAAGCAGGTCGCAGCTGAGCATCGCGTCAGCGGTTATGACGGGCGCTTCGGGCCGGGGCTGCCACGAGTGAATGACGGCTCGATGCTGTTCCTGATGCACCTGCTCTCCAAACGCAAGCCAGCTTCGCAGGGTGGCACACGCATCGGCATTGTGCTTTCCGGCTCGCCCCTGTTCAACGGCGGCGCAGGCTCCGGCGAGTCGGAGATTCGCCGCTGGATTCTGGAGAACGACTGGCTGGAAGCGATCATCGCCTTGCCGACGGATATGTTCTACAACACCGGCATCGGCACCTACATCTGGATTCTTTCGACCAACAAGGAGGAGCGGCGCCGGGGGCTGGTGCAGTTGATTGATGCCATGGGCATCCACACCCCGATGCGCAAAAGTCTGGGCAGCAAGCGGCGTATGATCAGCGATGAGCAGATCGACGAGATCGCCCGCATTCACGATGCGTTTGAAGAGGGCGAGCACAGCAAGATTTTCAACACCACCGATTTCGGCTATCGCCGTATCACCGTGGAGCGCCCGTTGCAGCTTAAGTTTTCGGTAACACCGGAGAAGCTGGCGGCCTACAAGGCCATTAAGGCGGCAGCGCAGGCAGAGAAGTTCGCCACAGTGACGGGCGAATATCTAAACCCGGACGACTTCCTGCATGCCGCCGGCATCGACAAGCTGAAAGCACCGGCGCTGAAAGCCGTATTCAAGGCCTTCGGCGAGCATGATGACGCGGCGGAGATCATTCGTGACGCCAAAGGCCACCCCTTGCCCGATCCCGATCTGCGCGATTATGAGAATGTGCCGCTATCCGAGTCCGTCGAGGCGTACTTCGAGCGCGAAGTGCTGCCGCATGTGCCGGGAGCCTGGATCGACGCTGGCAAGCGGGACAAGAAGGATGGCGAAGTGGGCATCGTCGGCTACGAAATCAATTTCAATCGCTATTTCTACACCTACACCCCGCCAAGACCGCTGGAAGAAATCGATGCTGATCTAAAACAAGTGGAGCAAGAGATAGCCGATTTGCTCGCCGAGATGGCAGCGTGATCGATTTGGAGAGCATGGTATCGCATGACACCACATCGGACTTGCAGGGATCCGAAAACAATCCTACGATTCGCATCAACACGCTCGCCAAGCCTATGCCAACCTCGGTTGATATGCTCAAATCGGCGGGTCTTTTTATCACGCCCCCGGCAGTACGCATGTCCACACAATCAGGAACATGCCGAACCCGGGGGCTTTTTGTTTTGTGCCAGGGGACATGTGAATGAGCGCCGTGACGGGCTTTTCGGATTTTCTCGTTTTTGTCGATGAGCGTGGCAACCACGGGCTGGGGTGTGTGGATGAACAGTATCCGATGCTACCACCGAGACCCTCTGCCGACCGGGAATCCTCAATCCGTAAACTTTCGACTGCTGTTCGGCGAGGCGAACCCTATCAAGCCGACCTGCGACGCCGAACGCGATCAGTGCTGCGGATCCGGGGCTGCCTCGTCAACCTATTATCGGGCACTTGTGTCTGATATGCAACACTCACGCCTGATAAGAGGTGTTATATGAGTCATTTCAAACCCTATCCGAAATACAAGCCCTCCGGCGTGGAATGGCTGGGCGATGTGCCGGAGCATTGGGAGGTCACAAGATTAAAACGAGGTTTCACCGTTAAGCTGGGGAAAATGCTCCAGCCTAATCCAAAGAGCAATACCGATCGCCTTCTTCCTTATATGCGAGCATCTAATATCCAGCCATCAGGTATTGATGTATCGGATGTTAGGGAAATGTGGTTTTCGCCAATTGAAACCGAAACATTGCGACTCTCCTCAGGCGATCTACTCGTTAGTGAAGGTGGGGATGTGGGTCGTAGTGCAATTTGGTCAGATGAGCTACCAGAAGCATATTTTCAGAATTCAATTAACCGAATTCGTCCAATTGGGAATAACAGCAACGTGTTTCTTGGCTATTTGTTGAATAGTATAAAGAGTACAGGTGTGATTGATGTCATCTGTAACCGCTTGTCCATTGCTCACCTTACTGCTGAAAAGCTGAACGAGATTGATGTTGTTTTTCCGGATGCAAGTGAACAATCCGCCATCGCCGCCTTCCTCGACCGCGAAACAGGGCGGATTGATGCGCTGGTGGAGAAGAAGCGGCGGTTTATCGCGCTGCTAAAAGAGAAGCGCCAAGCACTGATTGCCGCTGCTGTGACAGGCAAGTTTGATGTGCGCACCTGCCTGCACCGGGGATCCGGCAGGCAGGCCGGCAAACCCTATCCCGCCTACAAGCTCTCCGGCGTGGAGTGGCTGGGTGATGTGCCGGAGCATTGGGAAGTGAAGGCTTTCAAATGGCTGGCAACCATCCGGAATGGAGCAAATTTCAAAGATGTCGCTGCTGATGATGGGGAGTATCCTGTTTATGGATCCGGCGGCCTTTTTGGGAGGGCATCGAGTTATCTATATGATGGCGCGTCTGTTCTTCTCGGTCGAAAAGGGACAATCGACAAGCCATTATTCGTGATGGGTCGTTTTTGGGTTGTTGATACCATGTTTTTTACGGAAATTTTGCCATGCGCGATGCCTCGCTTTGTCTATTATGTGGCTACAACAATTCCTTTTGATAGATATTCAACCAACACGGCGCTTCCTAGCATGACACAGGAAGACTTGAGCACACATATCATTGTAGCCCCAAACTTCAGCGAGCAATCCGCCATCGCCGCCTTCCTCGACCGCGAGACGAAGCGGATCGACGCACTGGTGGATAAAACCGAAAAAAGCATCGAGCTTCTGCGGGAAAAGCGCGCCGCGCTCATCACGGCGGCGGTGACGGGAAAGATTGATGTGCGGGGAAACGAGACTCACCGAGTTTAAGCTATGGGCTTGATTCAAGATACGAAGAGGCGGAACGCATTGGCAGCACACCACGAAATCCATTTTGAAGCATGTATTGTCGATCAGCTAACCGACAATGGCTGGCTGGAAGGCGACCATACCCATTGCGACCGGCAGCTTGCGCTATACCCCGAAGATGCGAGCAATTGGGCCGGTGGAGGCAGTGCATCATGAACATCGAGGACTTTCGTGCCGGCCGGTGGCAGCAGCGCTATCAATACAAAAGCTTCGAGCCGGAGCCAGTTAACCACGAGTGGACATGGCACGCACCTGCTATCAATGCGCTACTGGAACAGGCGACCATTGCGCTTGGGAAACTTGATGCCTTTTCCCGCATTGTGCCCGATGTTGATTTGTTTATTGAGATGCACGTGGTCAAGGAGGCGCAAACCTCCAGCAGCATCGAAGGCACGCAAACCAGCATGGACGAAGCTATTCTACCGGAAGAACAAGTGGCCCCGGAACGGCGGGATGATTGGTGCGAGGTGCGCAATTATATTGATGCGATCAACATGGCCATGGGGAAGCGCGAGCACCTGCCGCTCTCCAATCGTTTGATTCGTGAAACGCATGCGCTGTTGATGCACGGCGTGCGCGGTCAGCACAAATGTCCGGGCGAGTTCCGCAGAAGCCAGAACTGGATTGGTGGCTCCAACCTGAAGGATGCCGTGTTCATTCCACCCCATCAGGATTCGGTTCCCGATCTTATGCGCGACCTGGAGGCGTTTTGGCATAACGATCAGATTCATACACCGCATTTGATTCGCGCGGCCATCAGTCATTACCAGTTTGAAACCATCCATCCCTTTTCAGATGGCAACGGACGCATCGGACGGTTACTGATACCGTTATACCTGATTGACAGGGGGCTGCTGACACGGCCGACTCTGTATCTCTCAGATTTTTTCGAACGCAACCGAGCCAGCTATTACGATGCTCTGATGCGAGTGCGCCAGGCCGACGATCTGGAGCATTGGATTCGCTTTTTCCTCAACGGCGTAGCGGAAACCGCTAACAAGGGGTGTCTGGTATTTGAGCAAATACAGCAACTTCGTACGGATGTGGAACAGCGCATCCTGCGGCTTGGACGCAAGGCCGAGCGCGCAAGAGAAGCACTGTATTTTCTCTACCGGCAGCCAATGGTTACGGCGAAAATGCTTGCCCGTGTACTGGATATTTCAGCCCCGACGGCACAAAGCCTGGTGCGTGATCTGGTCAGGCTGGAGATATTGAAGGAGCAGACAGGCCAGCAGAGAAGCAGGATTTATCTGTTTGAAACTTACTTTAAGCTGTTCCTTAGTTAAACTTTTGGCGGTAAGTTTAACTAATATGCGGCCTTAATTAAAGATACGAAGGGGCGGGAAGCATGGCAGCACACCACGAAATCAAATTTGAAGAGTTTATCGTTGATCAGCTCACCGACAACGGCTGGCTGGAGGGCGACCATGCTCATTACGACCGGCAGCTTGCCCTATACCCCGAAGATGTGATTGGTTGGATTCGTGATAGCCAGCCGCAGGCATGGGAGAAACTGAACCGCATTCACAAGGACAGTGCGGAAAAAGTGGTGCT
>WFOJ01000069.1 GCA_015488125.1 Mariprofundaceae bacterium | reverse complement strand
TTTGCAACGCTTCGCCATATCGCTTTGAACCTTCTCAAGGCGGAAAAATCTCTCAAGGTAGGAATGAAAGTTAAACGATTACGTGCCGGATGGGATCACAAGTACTTGCTCAAGGTTCTTGGCGGGTAAGATTTTAATGCGATTGCCCTGATCGCTCACGGGGTAGCAGATACGGATAAAGGTAAACGTGAATTGTTGTCGTGGACATTTCCATTTCCGAACAACTTTCCGGGTGATTATGTTTCGCAGCGATTGCCAAAGTCCGACAGACTCCTAGAGTTGATCCCGAAGAAACTTATTGAAAGCTGTTGATCTGAGGGTAAAAATTTGCCACAGACCAGCGGTAGAGGAGATGATATGGCTCGCGTTACAATTGAAGACTGCATCATGGTTTATCCCAATCGCTTCGAAATGGTATTGCTCGCTGCGCGGCGAGCCCGGCAATTATTGAATGGCCAGGAACCGCTGACTGCATGCGACCAGAACGATAAACCGCCTGTAGTTGCGCTGCGTGAAATTGGTTGCGGTAAAATGACCTGGGAGCAGCTTCAGGCTATTGATGACATGGAGAAAAAGCGCCTGCAGGAACTGGAAGACGCTCAACTCTGATTCATGATTTATGCATGCTGAGTAACGACGCGCTATGCCGGAAAAAACGCTAAGCTACACCGATGTGTTTCACTCCACGATCTCGTTTGCTTCACGCATTTACGAAATTATTGATCGTGTGGTGAGCTATAACCCTGATGCCGATGTTGAGCGTATCAAGAGGGCTTACGTTTTTGCTGCTCAGGCGCATGGTTTGCAGAAGCGAAAATCTGGAGAACTGTTTATCACACATCCATTGGCTGTGGCTGGTTTACTGGCTGAAATGCGTTTTGATGAAGATTGCATTGTTACAGGCCTGTTGCATGATACGGTAGAGGATACTGAAGTTACGCTGAACGATATTGCCGAAAATTTCGGCCCGGATATTGCGCAACTGGTCGATGGCGTAACCAAGCTGGATAATGTCGGCAAGAAGCTTTCCAAACAGGTGGTCGCCACAGAAAGCATGCGTAAAATGCTTTTTGCCATGACGCGAAACTTGCGAGTGATTTTTGTCAAACTGGCAGATCGCTTGCATAATATGTCCACACTCGGTTTCATGCCACCGGCATCAGCGCAGCGGATTGCCAGGGAAACGCTGCAGTTTTATGCGCCGCTGGCCAACCGCCTGGGCATGCAATGGATGAAACAGGCACTTCAGGAACTTTCTTTCTTCACACTGGAGAAGGAACGTTACTGTGAACTGGCAGCCATGCGTGATGAGTATATTGCATCGCTAAGGCATACCCCTGCAGAAATGGAGGCGCTCATCAGCAATGCGCTGCAAGCCAATGGTTTCAAGGCAGAGGTGACCTCGCGCACCAAGCATATTTACAGCCTGCACAACAAACTGAAAGAAAAGCAAGTGCCGTTTTCAGCGCTAAATGATGTACTGGCCTTTCGGATCATCACCGAAGAAAATAGCAAGGCAGCCTGTTATCAGGCGCTGGGTCTGATTCACGAACTGTATCGTTATCACATCGGTTCGTTCAAGGATTATATCAGCAGCCCGAAAAGCAATGGTTATCAGTCGCTGCATACGGCCGTCTATCTGGAGAGCGGTCAGTGCACTGAAATCCAGATTCGTACGCGAAAAATGCATGAATATGCCGAGGAAGGCGTGGCTGCACACTGGCGCTACAAGGAAAACCCGGATGCCGAGATCGAAAACCTGGAATGGGTGAAAATCCTTGCTGATTATTCGCGGGAAGCATCGGATTCTGCGGAATTTCTCGAAAACGTCCAACTTGACCTGTTTATTCAGGAGGTGTTTGTGTTCAGCCGCGATGGTGATGTGTATGCCTTGCCTCGTGGCGCCACGGCGCTGGATTTTGCCTATGCCATTCACACCACGGTTGGCAATCAGTGTGTGGCTGTGCGCGTTAATGGTGAGGATGCGGATCTTTCACGCCGATTGTACAATGGTGATCGTGTGGAAGTGATTACCAATCCGGAGCAGTCGCCTTCACATAGCTGGCTGGGCATTGTTCGCACTTCGCGTGCGCGTCATGCTATTCGCCAGTTTTTCCGCAAACAAAGCAGGGCGGAAAGTATTGCGCTTGGCGAACGTCTGCTGCGCAACTTCGGCAGCAACGAAATCCCTCCCAGTATTTTGCGGCAGCTTGGTTGTGACAGCATGGATGAGCTGAAAGAGCAACTGGGACGTAATGAACTGTCATTCGACCAATTATTCAGGTCGCTGTATGGCAAGGTCGATGGTGGCAAGTTGGATGGCATCAGCCAGCACATGTTTTACCCGGCGAGTTGTTGCTATCCTGTTCCCGGTGATGCGGTAGTGGGGCGTTTTGTTAAAAGCCGGGGCATTGAATTGCATGGCATACGTTGCCGTCGAGTGACGCAAACCCCTGCCGAGTGGCAACCTTTTAACTGGATCGCGGAAGAACGGCGCAGCTATACAACCGGTATTAAACTGAAAACCAGTAACCAGCGCGGCATGCTCTCGCGCATTTCCACAACCATTACCGGTGAGGGCATTAATATTGAAGACATGCGAATGGATCAGTTGCCCGGTTCCATCACCCACCTGTATTTTCTGATTGAGGTGAACAACCGAAAACAGCTGGCCGATGTTATGCGGAAGCTGAATCGCCTCGACGGCGTGATTCGTGTGCGGCGGGAACAACATGATCACGACAGTGACGTACCCTCACTCAAACCGCTGCCAGAGGCTGTTGCCGGACTTCGCGCATCAGCGCAAACATGAGCGAACTTTCTTCTTTATTCAAAGGCCTGGCGGATCACTCCCGTCTGCGGGTATTTTATCTGCTATGCCTGCATGATGAATTATGCGTTTGTTATCTGGTAGAAGCGCTGGCGCTGCCGCAAAGTTCGGTGTCCCGTCATCTGGGCAAGCTCAAGCATTGTGGTCTGGTCACAGCGGAACGTCGTGGCAAATGGGTGTATTACCAGCTGCCGGATAACGAAGCGGTGATAAGCCTGAAACAACTGGTGCTGGCACAGGCGGATGAATGTAATCACTCGGATGCCAGGCGATTGCGGGCACTTTGTGGCAATGAGGAACACCCATGCCACTGATTACGGTTAACCATGTGGACAAGGCTTACGGCGGCCAACAACTGCTGGACGGTGTGTCGCTGAGTATTCGCAAGGGTGCGCGTATTGGTCTGATCGGGCGCAACGGCGAAGGCAAGTCAACGCTGCTGAAGATTATGGCCGGGGTGATTGAGCCGGATGCCGGTAGCGTGCATCAAGGCACAGGTGTTCGCATCAGTTATTTGCCACAGGATGTGGTATTTGATGATCAGCAAAGCGTTTATCAGACCGTGGCTGCCGGTGCCGGTGAAGTGGCGCAGTTGCTGGCACAATACCATGCCCTGACGCGGCGTATGCAGGAACAGGCAGAGCAATCGGTATTGCAGGCCATGGAGAAAGTGCAACAACAACTGGAGCATCAGCAGGCATGGCATATGCATGTCAGGGTGGAAACCGTGATTTCCCGTCTGCAACTGGATGCTGATGCCGATGTAGGCACCCTATCCGGTGGCTGGTTGCGGCGTGTGGCATTGGCCCGGGCAGTGGTATTGCAACCGGATGTATTATTGCTGGATGAGCCAACCAACCATCTGGATATTCCCTCGATCGAATGGCTGGAGGATTTTGTTGCTGATTTTACCGGTGCCGTGGTTTTTATCACCCATGACCGCTATTTTCTTGATGCCGTGGCGGAAGAAGTGCTGGAGCTTGATCGCGGGCATATCCATTGTTTTCCCTGCTCCTATGCCGAATACCTTGAAAAAAAGGCGGAAATGCTGGCGGTAGAGGCACAACAACAGCGTCGTTTTGATCAATTGCTGGCCACTGAAGAACGCTGGATTCGTCGAGGGATTCCGGCACGCCGCCGCCGCGATGAAGGTCGCGTGCGTGCCCTGGAAGCGCTGCGTAAACAACGCAGTGAACGCCGTTTGCGCGCTGGTGATGTATCGTTGCGCGTGGCTTGTGGTATCAAACCGGGCAAAATGCTGATTGAAGCCGTGGATGTCAGCTTTCGGCGTGGTGGTGTTACGTTACTGGATCACTTCAGTCATAAAATCATGGCCGGTGACCGGCTGGCACTGATCGGCAACAATGGTGCTGGTAAAACCACGCTACTGAATATTCTGCTGGGCGAACTGCCGGTGAAGACGGGGCGCATTCGCCACGGCAGCCGCCTGGTGCCAGCTTTTCTTACCCAGTTGCGACAACTGGATGAAGGGCAGAAAATTCGTGATGTGCTGCTGCCGGAGGGTGGCCAGTATGTGCATATTGCCGGTCAGCAGCCGCGTCATATCGCCAGTTATTTGCAGGATTTCCTGTTTGACAGCGCACGCTTGAATACCCCGGTAGCGGCGCTCTCCGGTGGGGAGCGCGGACGGCTGATGCTGGCCAGACTATTGCTTGAACCGGCCAATGTACTGGTGCTGGATGAACCCACCAACGATCTTGATATTGCCACTCTGAGCGTGCTGGAGCAGGCGCTGGCTCGCTATGATGGCACGGTGATTCTGGTCTCCCATGATCGTGCCTTTGTGGATCGCGTAGCCTCACAGGTACTGGCTTTTGAAGGCAATGGCCGACTGGTGCATATTCATGGCGGCTATTCCGATTATCTGGC
>WFOJ01000068.1 GCA_015488125.1 Mariprofundaceae bacterium | reverse complement strand
CCTGCGTTGCCGCTATCCTTCAGGAAGGTGTTCAGCATGGCCATACCTGGTTGCCCGCCTGGGATGATTCCGGTGTCACACCAGAGCATGACCGCGTGCAGATCAAGCAAAACTGGGATGAAATTCGTGCCACCATGACGAATTATGTGGGAATTGTGCGTTCACGCCATTTGTTACGCAGCGCCCGTCGCCGATTGGCGCTGATCCGTGAGGAAATCGCCAGCTACTATTGGCAGCACCCTCTCAGCCGGGATTTGATTGAATTGCGCAACCTGTGTCTGGTTGCCGAGCTGATCGTGCGCTCGGCACAGCAGCGCAAGGAATCCAGGGGATTGCATTATTCCACGGATTTCCCCTGCACCGATGCTGAACAATGTAGAGATACAGTCATAAAACCGGAGTTACTATGAGTCGTATGCTTGTGCTGCTAACCAGCGTCAGCAGTGAAAAAGAGGCGCTGGAATTAAGCGAACGTCTGGTCAACGCCCAACTGGCTGCCTGCGTGCAATACACCGTGGGGCGTTCCTGCTATCGTTGGCAGGGCATGATCAAACATGAAAAGGAATATCTGCTGAGCATTAAAACCAGCAGG
This sequence comes from Mariprofundaceae bacterium, assembly GCA_015488125.1. Classification (GTDB taxonomy): domain Bacteria; phylum Pseudomonadota; class Zetaproteobacteria; order Mariprofundales; family Mariprofundaceae; genus AB-137-C09. Next base: position 2,712 of record WFOJ01000068.1, on the reverse strand, counting down.
GAAATGATCCCTGCCATTGAAGCCATGATGGATGCCCACCACCCTTATGAATTACCCGAACTGGTGATGCTGGATGCCGAAGCCGGTGCTTTTTATGGTCGCTGGCTGCGTGGCGAACTTCGTGTACCCAAAGACTGAAACAATGAATATTCCCCCATTCCTGCAAACCCTGCTATGGCTGTTGGCATTGGTCGGGTTGTCGCTGCTCGCTGCGGTAGCCTGGTCACAGTTTCATGCGCCAGTGCTGGGCATGCACCATGGTCAGCTCATGCCCTGCCCTGCCAGACCCAATTGCGTTTGCAGTGAAGAGGGTCATGATGCCAACCATCACATTGAGCCACTGGCGATTGCCGACGATGAAGCTGTTGAAAAAGCATGGCTTCGCTTTGCGAAGCTGCTGTCGGATATGCCGGGCAGCCATATTGATGAGCGCACCAGAAGTGATATTTATATCCATGCCACAGTTGAAACGCCCTGGCTGCATTTTGTCGATGATGTGGAAGCCCGGCTGGATTTGCAACACCGTGTCATCCACTGGCGTTCAGCTTCCCGTGTCGGTCACGCTGATTTTGGCGTCAACCGCCACCGTCTTGAACAGCTGCGTCAACAGTGGCAATAGCATCTGGCAGACACCAGCCTCGCATCATGCGACAACAACCCTGATGAAAGAAAACACTTCATGGCACGACTGGCAAGTATTTAAGGAGGTATTGATCATGATGAATGCACCACTTCGCAGCTTGCTGTTTGCCTGCGCCCTGCTGCTGGGCAGCGCCGCACAGGCTGCTGATTTTCAATGGCTGGATGCCGATGGCCATCGCCACGACTTGCGGGAGCTGAAAGGGCAGGCTGTGATCCTGCATATCTGGGCGTCCTGGTGTTTTCCCTGCCGTAGCGAAATGCCGGCGATGACAGCCTGGTTGCGCAAAAATCCGGATATTCGCGTTTTGCCAATCAGTCTTGATGAATCCGCTGATGATGCACGCCGGTTCATGCAGAAGGTTGGCCTGCATGTGCCCTTGCTGCAAACCACGCCATCGCAATTGTATGCGCTGGGTTCGCGAGGACTGCCGACGACTGTGGTTATTGATCAACATGGCGATATCGTCAACGTTCATCCTGGTGTGGAATCCTGGGATGAGGCCATGTACCGTCGCTTGCAGCCTTTGTTTGCGGGAAACGCCAGCTGAATATTTACCACTACTTCAGCCAGCCGCTGCAATCCTTGCCCGGTATTGGCAATCGGCTGGAAAAGGCGCTGATGCAGCGCGGTGTCAGTAATGTCGGTGAATTGCTGATGCATTTACCGCGATCGTGGATTGACGACCGTGAGATTACGCCCATTGCCCGGCTAAAGGCAGGGCACACACAGCGCCTGCAGGGCGCGGTACTGGAACTGCGGCACATCGCTGACCGTGCCATACTCAGCGTTGCTGATGATAGCGGCACCCTGCAAGCCACATTTTTTCATGCCCGTTATCTGCTACGCGACGCACGCTTACAAGCGGGGCAGATGGTTACCCTGCGCGGCGAAGTCAGCCTTTGGCGGGGGCAGCTTCAGATGACCCATCCGGAATGGCAGGCAGCGGCGGCATTCAAGCCGGGCCTGTATGCCTGTTACCCCACGCTTGCTGGCAAAGGTGAACGCAGTTTGCGGCGCTTGATCCAAGCCGCCTTGCGTTCATTGCCCATACATGCCAGCAGCCCGCTGGATGATCAGATCAATGGCCCGACCTTGTATCAGGCATTGCACATACTGCATCAGCCAGAACCGGAACACACCCCGGCACAGCGTCAGCAGGCATTATGGCGCATCAAACAGGAAGAACTGTGGGTTTATCGTGCCTTGTTACAGCAACGGCAGCGGCAGGCCGAGGTTGCGGCCTGTGTATGCGTTCCCGGTGAATACTGCGAACAACTGCTCCGGCAGTTTCCGGCAGCGCTGACCGAAGCTCAGCAACAGGCCTGGCAAGCGATTGCCCGGGACTTGCAGTCAGGGCAACGCATGCACCGCTTGTTACAGGGGGATGTCGGCAGCGGCAAAACCTGGCTGGCTGGATTAGCCGCCTGCTGTGCCTTGCAGCAAGGGCAGGTGGCGATCATGGCGCCAACAGCAGTACTGGCAAAACAACACTTTGATACCATCTCCGCATGGCTGCAACCACTGGGTATATCACTGGCCTTGCTCACCGGCAGTACGCGAGCAACACAGCGAAAGAAAACCCTGAATCGACTGGCATCAGGCGATCTCTCTCTGGTGATCGGCACACACGCCCTGATTGCCGAAGATGTGTGTTTTCAACAGCTGGTGCTGGCCATTATGGATGAACAACATCGCTTTGGCGTGCGGCAACGCTGGGCCTTGACGGAAAAAGGCGAAGGCGTGCATTTGCTGGCCATGACCGCCACACCGATTCCACGCAGTCTGGCGATGGCGCTCTATGGTGATTTGCAACTGACGGTCATGCAGGGCATGCCGCCGGGCAGAAAGCCTGTTGAAACCAGAGTGCTGAAACCTGCCTCCCGCCTGGCGCTGGCCGCCGGCATGCAGCGCATCATGGATCAGGGCGGCAGTATTTACTGGATCGCGCCGCGTATTGACGATGATGATGCGTCTGTGGAACAACGTCTGGAAGCGTTGCGCGAACGCTTCCCGGATGCCCATGTGCTGGGTCTGCACGGTCGCATGAAGGCAAAGGAAAAACAGCAGGT
>WFOJ01000067.1 GCA_015488125.1 Mariprofundaceae bacterium | reverse complement strand
CGCAAACGGATTTGCGCATTATGGCGAATATCCATGTAGAACAGGTTAATGTCCGATTCGTGATAATCTTTTCCTTCGTGTGCAAAGCCTTGTGGTGTTGGCGCGATATTAAGCATTCCTTTCCTGCACTGGGTGCCAACCAGATGCGGCAAGATATTATCGAATGAATCCGGTACACCACCCAGGTGATGTTCCCTGGGAACCATCTGCTGATCCATTCGCCAGTTCAGGGGGTTTACGCATATGGGCTTACCTTGAACCTTTCCTGTCATGAGGTTCGATGTTCCTCCCCACGCAACCGTTCCCCAGGTAACGAAGCAATTGGTCTGTGTGGCTGTTACGCATGGTAAAAGGTCAGGAAAGGTGCGCGTGCCTATCCGCTCACCAATGATGTAAGCAGCAACCAGGATACGTCCCAAATGCAGCCTGGTATAATTCTCGCGGAGGAGTCGGACGGCAATCTGGCTCCCTTGACTGTGCGATAAAATAAACAACGGTCTTGCCCGGTTGTAATGCTTAAGGTAGTACCGGAACGCGGTTTCAACATCAGAATAAGCGATATTAAACGCCTTCTTCCTGGCCGTTGCTGTATCGAGATAAGCCCACAGGCTGGCCTGTCGGTAGTAGGGCGCATAAATCCTGCCCACATTGTTCAGGCAGCTTGCCTGGGTGGTTAGCAGTATATTCGCTACATCTTTTCGGTAATCCTCATTGGCAACAGATGCGTTGTTCGAAAAGAATGAGGCATAGACGGTGGGGTAGATGTAGAAGACATCTGCTCTGGCAGTGGCTTGTCTGTTATGCAAGACTGATGCAGGAACCAGCATCGAGTTGTTCGGGATGTCGGGTAATGCGGCCCAATTGTTGGCCCTGGCATAATCAATTACTTCTGCCAGCGCGCCGTTTGTATGAAACAGCAGAAGCAAACAGATGAGCAAGGTAATGATCATTACCTGATCATGTTTTATTGAACCACTGGGTCTCCGCGATTCGTTCATCATCTGGTATCAATGACTCTCCAGTTTTTTTGCATCACGTGGCGCCAAGCGTACTTGCACCAGCATGTCCTCCCCTTCCAGACGCTGATTTAACACCTCGCCTTTGGCGTGGCAGTAAGCCAGGCTGCGCCCGTCAGAGGCTGGAAAACGCAGTTCATAACAGCGAAAATCCTGTTGCAGCCAGTCTTGCAACAGGTCCATCAAATGCGACACGCCCTGACCGTGCAGCGCCGATATGGCAATGCGACTGCCATGAATACCGTCACAAAGGCGCGTCTCCAGTTGCGGTGCCAGATCGCATTTATTCAGCAATTCAATCATCGGTGGCAAATTGTCGCCGTCAAGACCGAGCTGTTGCAAGGTGGCTTCCACCACCTGTTTTTGCATCACGGATTCTTCGTCGGCCATATCGCGCACATGCAGAATCAGGTCAGCCTCCATAACTTCTTCCAGTGTGGCGCGAAAGGCATCCACCAGTTCATGGGGCAGATCCTGCACAAAGCCAACGGTATCGGAGAGCATCAGTTCCATGCCACCGGGCAAGGTCACTTTACGCAAGGTGGGATCCAGGGTGGCAAAGAGCTGATCGGCAGCATGTACACTGGATGCGCACAGGCGGTTGAACAGCGTTGATTTACCGGCGTTGGTGTAGCCAACCAGTGCCACAGTGCGAATATTCTTGCGCTGACGGCCCGAACGCTGGGTTGCGCGCATGCGCCGCACATGCTGTAACTCTTTTTCCAGCGCCTGAATGCGCTGGCGAATCATGCGCCGATCCAGTTCAATTTGCCGCTCACCAGGGCCACCCAGAAAACCATGGCCGCCGCGTTGCCGCTCCAGATGCGTCCAGGAACGCACCAGCCGACCTAACTGATAATTCAGGCTGGCCAGTTCAACCTGCAAACGACCTTCACGGGTGCGCGCCCGGGCGGCGAAAATTTCGAGAATCAGTCCGGTGCGATCCACCACTTTGACGTTCCACGCCTTTTCCAGATTGCGTTGTTGCACCGGGCTTAGCTGATGATCCACAAAAGCCACGCTGATCTCATCCGCTGCCAGTTGCCCTGCCAATACCTCTACCTGACCACTGCCGAACAGTGTTGCCGGTTGTAGCTGGCGCACGGGCAGGCGATGCCCGGCGCAGTGTTCGCAGCCACTGGATTTCGCCAGACGTATAAATTCTTCGCAACGGCTGTTCCAGGCGCTGTCGCTGCGCGGTGAATCCACCGTTCGCGGGTGCAGGCTGGCTGCGCGTTCAGGTGGTTGCCGGGTTGTTAATTCCACAAATATGTCTCCACTTCGGCGGCATTGCCGCTCATATCACAGGAAAGCTGATGACGAAACCAGGTATTTTGTCGTTTGGCATAGCGGCGAGTGGCGGTAATCCCCTGTTCAATCGCCGTTTCCAGCGAGCATTCCCCCTGCACATGTTGCAATAACTGGCGGTAGCCCACGGCGCGCATGGCCGGGTGTTGCTGCGGTATTTGCTGCGCCTGCAACCAGCGCACTTCATTCAGCCAGCCGGCATCTATCATCTGCATAAAGCGTTCGGCAATATCCTGCCGTAGCTGTTGGCGTGGTTTTTGCAGCCACATCCGTTTGCCTTGCAACTGTACCCCCGTGGCTGGCTGCGCCTGCCAGGAGGATAGCGGACGCGCTGTGGCTTTCCAGATGCCAAGTGCGCGCAACAAACGCTGTGTATCGGTCACGCCAATACGTTGCGAGCTGGTTGGATCCACTGTCTGCAATTCGGCGTACAGCGCTTCGCGCCCTTCTTCCTGCAGGCGTGCTTCCAGCTCCTGGCGGATGGCTACTGGTATGTCAGGGATGTCAGAAAACCCTTGCAGCAAGGCGCGCAGATAAAAGCCTGTGCCACCACAAATCAGCGGTATGCGACCTGCTGCGTTCTCCTGTTGAATACAACAGGTGGCCGCTCTGGCCCAGTCTGCTGCTGAATACACGGCAGGCAAATCCACCACATCAATCAGGGCATGCGGCACGGCTTGTTGTTCCGCCTGCGAAGGCTTGGCCGTGCCAATATCCAGACCACGATAAACCTGCATGGAATCGCAACTGATAATGCTGTTGCCGGTGGCTTCAGCCCAACGCATGGCCAATGCTGATTTACCACTGCCTGTAGCGCCAATCAACACATGTGCCCGCAAGTTCGTTGCCATCAATATTGCTCCCTGATATGCCTGCCCAGGAGTCTGTCGGACTTTGGCAAATTCGCTACGAAAAGCCGGATATCGGCCACATTTTCGCCCTCTCTTTGTTAAATAGCGCTGCTATTTACTGCCAACAGATCGTCTATTTGCCTCAATCCCGCTATTTCTTTCCCATATTCTGAACTCAGGGCCTGTAACGAGAAATTAATCGTTGATCACTTAACCATGTTTTCAGTTTGTCTTGCGCGCAGCGGTTAGCAGCGTCACGATGCCTGGTTTGCCAGAGAAAGCTTACGCCAGGCGCGATACATTTCATCCAGGTGAATCAGCCGCAGGTAGCAGGGGTCAGTTGGGACAACCAGTGTCATCCGATGATCATTCAGAGATCTTTGCTGTAAACGCACCAACCCCATCATCTCCAGTTGCCGCACATGATCATACACCCGCAGACAGGGAAGGTTCATCATCTTTGCCAATTGCCCAATTGTTCGCGGTGCTTGCCGTTCAGCCAGCGTCAACAACTCGTGCTGCTTGTTTGTGAGTGTCACCATAGGTGAAAGAATAGGAGTCAGTCCGGGAATGGCAAGACCTGCCGGGAGGCGAGCAAAAGTGTTAGTTCCCAAGAGTTTGTCGGAGTTTGATCAATCTACTGCGAAAAACCGGATATCGGCCACATCTTCGCCCTGTTTTTGTTAAATAGCGCTGCTAGTTACCGCCAACAGGTCGTCTATTTGTCTCAATTCCGCTATTTTTCGTGACGATTGCCAAAGTCCGACAGACTCCTAGGAGTCTGTCGGACTTTGATCAATCTACTACAAAAAAGCGGGTATTGGCCAAATATTCGCCCTGTTTTTGTTAAATAGCGCTGCTATTCGCCGCAAACAGGTCGTATATTTGACTCAATCCCGCTATTTCTCGTGACGATTGCCAAAGTCCGACAGACTCCTAGGTTTCTGCCCAGGCAGCGCAGGCTGCCGCGAAACAGCGCAAGGAGCCAGTACTGAGTTCAAACCCATCTTCCGTTTACGGCCCGCTGACCCGGCCACTGACACGGCCACCGGCAGCCTCACAACTCCCTATGAGCAGGCAGGAAATGCAGGCGCTCGGCTGGCCGCAATGCGATGTGATCATTGTTACCGGCGATGCCTATATTGATTTGCCCAGTTTTGGTATGGCGGTGATAGGCCGCGTTTTGCAGGCACAGGGACTGCGCGTTGGTATTATCTCGCAACCGGACTGGCGCTCGGCGGATGATTTTCGTCGGTTGGGACCGCCCCGATTATTCTGG
>WFOJ01000066.1 GCA_015488125.1 Mariprofundaceae bacterium | reverse complement strand
TATGCCCTGATGGCAGGCGGCAAGCGCGTGCGACCGGCGTTGCTCATGGAGTGCTTTCGCGCCTGTGGCGGCAGCGATATGGATGCTGCGCTGACCGTGGCCATGGCTGTTGAATGCATTCACACCTATTCCCTGATTCATGATGACCTGCCTTGCATGGATGACGATGACTGGCGGCGTGGCATGCCATCCTGTCACCGGCGGTTTGATGAGGCGACGGCAGTGCTTGCCGGTGATGCCTTGCAGACACTGGCCTTTGAATTGCTGGCAGATGCTCCTTGCGCTGAGGCTTTGCGCCTGACGCTAATGCGCAAGCTAACTGTGGCTGCCGGAGCGTTGGGCATGGTTGGTGGTCAGGTGATGGATATGCAGGCAGAAAGCCGTGAAATTGCCAATGTGCTGGAAGTCGAGCGTATTCATATCCATAAAACAGGCGCTTTGATCCGCTTCTGCTGTGAAGCCGGGGCCTTGCTGGCTGCCGCTGCGCAGCCGAAACAACAGGCCTGCGCGCATTATGGTGCTGCTGTTGGCCTGCTGTTCCAGATTGCCGACGATATCATGGATGCTACCGCCAGCCGGGAACAAATGGGCAAAAGCGCCGGCAAGGATGCGGCGCAGGGAAAGGCCACCTATGTCTCCGTTGTCGGCCTGAAGGAAGCACGGCGTATGGCGCGCAATAACTGTGAACATGCCTGTGCTGCCGCTGAGCAACTGGGACCCGCTGGTGATCAGTTATGCGCTCTGGCACGTTATATTCAGGCGCGCCAGTCGTGACGGTCAGCCTGCTGGAGAATATTGCTTCACCTGCTGATCTGAAGCGACTGACAGTCGATGAACTGCCTGTGCTGGCGCAGGAAATGCGCGAATTTCTTATTGATACACTGGCGCCTATTGGTGGTCATCTGGGCGCCAGCCTTGGCGTTATCGAGCTGGCCATTGCCTTGCATTATGTCTTTGAATCACCCAAGGATCGTATTGTCTGGGATGTTTCGCACCAGGCCTATCCGCATAAAATGTTAACCGGTCGCTTGAAGGGTATTCCGACGATTCGCCAGCACGGCGGGCTTTCCGGCTTTACCAAACGCAGCGAATCCGTGCATGATGTGTTTGGCGCGGGGCACGCTTCCACATCCATTTCTGCGGCCTATGGCCTGGCGCTGGCGCGTGATTTGCAAGGGCAGGATGGGCATAGCATTGCCGTGATTGGCGATGGTGCCTTAGGTGGCGGCATGGCCCTTGAGGCACTGAATCATGCAGGGGCACGGCGCAATCGGCTGATCGTCGTGCTGAATGATAACGAAATGTCGATCGCTCCCAATGTGGGTGCCATGTCGGCCTATCTCTCGCGAGTAATCAGTGGCAAGCCTTATGCGGCGGCTAAAGATGCCGCCAAAAAAGTGCTGGAAAATCTTCCCGGCGCCCTGGAAGCAGCGCGGCGACTGGAAGAGCACGTCAAGGGCATGTTGACACCGGGGACGCTGTTTGAAGAGCTGGGCCTGCGTTATTTCGGGCCCATTGACGGGCATGATTTCCAGCATTTACTACCCGTTCTTGAGAACTGCAAATCGCTCTCCGGGCCGCTGATTATTCATGTGTTGACGCGCAAGGGGCTGGGCTACACCCCTGCCGAAAAAGACCCGGAAACATGGCACGGCCTTGGCCCTTATGATCGCCAGCACGGTGTGCCAATTACAGATGCGACGCATGTGCCAAGTTATACCGAAGTATTTGCCGATACCCTGTGTGAACTGGCTGAGCATAATCAACAGATCGTGGCAATTACCGCCGCCATGCCAGGTGGAACCGGACTAAGCAGGTTTGCCCGGCAGTTTCCATCGCGTTGTTTTGATGTCGGGATTGCCGAGGAGCACGGTGTCACCTTTGCTGCCGGCCTGGCCGCTGGCGGCATGCGCCCCGTGGTGGCGATTTATTCCACCTTTATGCAGCGTGCCTTTGATCAGGTGATTCATGATGTCTGCATCCAACGGTTGCCGGTGATTTTTTGCATGGATCGTGCCGGTATCGTGGGAGCCGACGGGGCGACGCACACCGGTATGTTTGATATTGCCATGATGCGCATGATTCCGAATATGATGTGCATGGCCCCATCGGACGAACAGGAATTGGCAGATATGCTGTACACCGCCTTGCAGCAAGATGGCCCTTGCGCTGTTCGTTACCCCCGTGGCAAAGCTGTCGGCGTAGCCCGGCATTCCCCATGTTTGCTGCCACTTGGCAAAGCCAGACTATGTCGTCCGGGTGAGGATGCCTTGCTGATTTCCGTTGGTCATGTGCTTAACGTGGCGCGTGATGCGGTGCAGCGCATGGCCGAAGAAAAAGAAAAGGCCGTGTGCCTGTTGGATCTTCGTTTTATCAAACCACTGGATATGGCTACCATTCTGCAACACGCCGGAACTGATCGTCCTGTTCTGGTGCTGGAGGAAGGTGTAGCACAAGGCGGTGTTGGTGAACATATTGCGGCGCAATTATTGCAGGCAGGCTGGCGCGGTCGTTTTGCACACCTGGCCATACCGGATGCCTTTCCCACTCATGGCACACAGACGGAAATCCGGCGGGAACTGGGGTTGACATCAGCGCAGTTATTCCGGCGTTTGTGCGCCTTGCTCGAACTTTCGTCCGAGGCGGAGGAGGAAACAACACATGGATGAACCGACACGTGTTGACCGGTGCGATTGCATTAACAAAACGTTTGCCGATTTGCTGGCCTGGGGTACTCTGGAGGCAGCGCAGGCAGCGACGGGGTGTGGCCTGGAATGCGAAGGTTGTTTGCCCTGGCTTAAACTGGCCTTTGCCACGGGTGAGACCAGTTTTGATATGGATGACCCGCGTTTGCCGTGAGTACCCGGCGAGGCAATGATCGTTATACACTGATCAACCTGGCGGCATTTTTTGTCCTGATTGCGGGCATGCATGCTGCTGCCTCGCTGTTTGTGCTGTTACTGTTGGCGATATTCATTGCGATTGTCTGTTTACCCGCCATGCATTTTCTGGTGCGGCACAAAGTGCCGCCGGCAGCAGCGGTGGTGCTGATTACCGCCGTGCTGATCTGCGCCAGCATTTTGCTGGGTGTGTTCACCGGCACGTCTATTGCGGATTTCTCGCGCAATTTACCCGAATATCAGGATCGTTTGCAGCATCAGATGCAGGGCCTGCTGCACTGGTTCAGCGAACATGGCATCCAGCTTTCCGGGCAAAGTATTCTTCAGCAACTCGACCCTTCGGTCGCCATGGGGTTTGCCGGCAAAATGCTGGCCGGGCTGGGCAATGCGCTGGCCAATACGCTGCTCATCCTGCTGGCTGTGATTTTCCTGCTGCTTGAAGCCGTTGCCCTGCCGCACAAATGGGCTGCCATGGGCGAACATGCGCCAAAACAGGCGCAATTTGAACAGTTTTTGAATAGTGTGAACCATTATCTGGC
>WFOJ01000065.1 GCA_015488125.1 Mariprofundaceae bacterium | reverse complement strand
TTGGCATTGCAGGGGTTGGCATTGCAGGGGTTGGCATTGCAGGGGTTGGCATTGCAGGGGTTGGCATTGCAGGGGTTGGCATTGCAGGGGTTGGCATTGCAGGGGTTGGCATTGCAGGGGTTGGCATTGCAAGGGTTGGCATTGCAAGGGTTGGCATTGCAAGGGTTGGCATTGCAAGGGTTGGCATTGCAAGGGTTGGCATTGCAAGGGTTGGCGGCGCAAGGGTTGGCGGCGCAAGGGTTGGCGGCGCAAGGGTTGGCGGCGCAAGGGTTGGCGGCGCAAGGGTTGGCGGCGCAAGGGTTATTCCCTGATGCCAGGGCGCTGTTGACGGTAAAGCTTAGGCCCAGTGCGGACAAAAGCAGTATATTGCGTAATGCACTGTTTGTTTTCATGGTGAACTCCTGGTTGTTGCTGTAGACCATCAGCGTTGATGATCGTCAGTTTGGTCGCCTCTGATCACAAAAGCTTACAACTGCGTTCTTTCCCGGTGCTGCATGGCAAGTGTCGCCAACATATCCTGCCACGTGGCTGGTTGATAGCTGGTGGCTTTCCGGAAACGGGCACCATCCAGGCTTCGGTCGCAACAGAGGGGGTCATCAGGCTCAATGACAATGTCCCGGCGTTCCAGAAGTTCGGATAACATCATCAATAGTTCGTGTTTGCTGATCAGTGTGCTGGCAACATGGTATAAGCTGTGAAACTGATTATGTTGGGAACAGCTTCATGTGACGTGTTTCGTGTCATGTCAGGCAAACGCAGCTGACGAATATTCACAGGCAAGCACGGATTAACACACTGTAATGTTTTTTTCACCTGCAAGTCAGTATTAAGTTGTACTATTCGCCACATCCGGTGCGGTTTTTCCTCCCCTCCCTCCTTTTCCTCACTGGGTTGTCAGAGGCTCCCTTTCGTGGGAGCCTCTCTGTTTTTATCCTTTCATTTTGCGAATATATTTTCTTCCTCGTCTCAAGGTGACTTACCCGTCATCGTGCATGTTGCGTGATAATGCCTGCCGAAGGCTCGATTTTTAGCGGCTTTCTGCTACGCTTCGCCCGCACTGAGCGGATTCGGCGCTTGATGTGGGGGAATTAGTTCCCCCTTTCCGGATTGGTTGCAGGCAGACCTGTAAGGCGATTGTCAAAAATATATCCGCCAGAATTGCACGAGATACTTGTTTGTTTTCAGCCTGTATAATGAACTGTTGCGCTGCGTGGCGCAATGACAGGCAGGTGAGTCTGGTGTGTTTATTTCTGAAAATCACCTAAAGGAGGGGATGGGCATGTCCAAAGTTACCGACCTGAAGATTGAACTGGTCGAAGTATGTGAAGCTGCTTCACGTGCTTGCGCGCCATTTGTTGGTTCGGGTCAGAAAGATGAGGGCGACGGGCTGGCGGTAGATGCCATGCGGGCGCGAATCAATCAGGTGAAAATGCGCGGTGAAATCGTGATTGGCGAAGGCGCTAAGGATGAAGCGCCGGCGTTGTATGATGGTGAAAAGGTCGGTACCGGCGAAGGCATTGGCGTTGATATTGCTGTTGATCCTATCGAAGGAACGAATCTTTTTGCCAAGGATATGCCCGGCTCGATTTGTACCCTGGCGGCGGCGCCTGAAGGTTCGATGTATCGTCCAGGTTCCTGCTTTTACATGGATAAACAAGTGTATCCCAAGGCAGCACGCGGCAAAATCGATCCTGAAGCGCCGGTGGCTGATCGTTTGCAGCAACTGGCAACGGTATTGGGCAAGGATATTCGCGAGATCAAGGTGTTTGTACTGCAAAAGCCACGCCATGAGCAATTGCTAAAAGAGATTTATGGCTGTGGTGCAAAAGTTCGCCTGGCCACTGATGGTGATGTGAACGGTGCAATCCAGGCGATTCTGAACATGGGTTGTGATGCGCTTTATGGTATTGGCGGCACACCGGAAGGGATTGTTACGGCCTGCGCTGCCCGTGCCATGGGCGCCGAAATGTTTGGTCGCATGGCACCACAGAAAGACTTTGAAATTGAACTGTGCAAGAAGGAAGGGGTTGACACGCAGCGCATTATCACCCGCGATGAGCTTGTGACTTCCGATGACTGCCTGTTTATTGCTACCGGTCTGACCAGTGGCGCCTATGTTCGTCATGTCAAAACAGGTGCGGATGCCCATGGCAAGTTTATGACGACAGATACCATCGTTCTGGATGGTGGTATTGGCAATATCCGTCGCGTTCAGACTACATTACATATTTAACCACAAGGAGTTTTTTCAATGACTGACATCAATCGTCGCCGCCTGGCCAATGCTATTCGCGTATTGTCCATGGACGCTGTACAAAAAGCCAATTCCGGGCATCCGGGCGCGCCGATGGGCATGGCCGATATCGCCGAAGTACTGTGGAATGATTTTCTCAAACACAATCCGAATAATCCCAAATGGGCAGACCGCGACCGTTTTGTGCTTTCCAATGGCCATGGCTCCATGCTTATTTATTCGCTGTTGCATTTAAGCGGCTACGATCTGCCAATGGACGAAATCAAACGTTTCCGTCAGTTACATTCCAAAACACCGGGGCACCCGGAATATGGCTATGCACCGGGCGTGGAAACCACTACTGGTCCGCTGGGTCAGGGCATTACCAATGCTGTTGGCATGGCCGTGGCAGAACGTATGCTGGCCGGCAAATACAATCGTGAGGGTCATGACGTCATCGACCATTACACCTATGTGTTCATGGGTGATGGCTGTATGATGGAAGGCATTTCCCACGAAGCCTGTTCGCTGGCTGGTACACTGGGCCTGGGCAAGCTGATTGCTTTCTGGGATGACAATGGCATTTCGATTGATGGTCACGTTGAAGGTTGGTTCACGGATGACACGCCAGCACGTTTTGAAGCCTACGGCTGGCAGGTGATTCGCAATGTCGATGGTCATGATGCGGAAGAAATCAAGACGGCGATTGAATCTGCTCGTGCCAATAGCGACCAGCCAACGCTGATTTGCTGCAAGACCATTATTGGTTTTGGTTCGCCGAACAAGAAAGGCAGCCATGATTGCCACGGTGCCGCGCTGGGCGAAGAAGAATGTGCCCTGGTGCGCAAGGAACTGGGCTGGGAACATGCGCCCTTTGATATTCCTGCGGATGTTTATGCTGGCTGGGATGCCAGAGAAAAAGGCGCTGCTGCTGAAAGCGACTGGAATGCCCGCATGGATGCCTACCGTGCAGCCTATCCTGAACTGGCAGCTGAACTGGAACGGCGTCTGGCTGGCGATTTGCCGGAAGGCTTTGCCGCTGCAGCGACAACCTGGATCAATCAGTTGCGTGAAGAAAAACCCGGCTGGGCCACCCGCGTTGCTTCTGGCAAGACCATTGGCGCCTTTGCTGCGGCATTGCCTGAACTGGTGGGCGGCTCTGCTGACCTGGCACCATCGAACAACACCAAATGGCCGGAGGCTGTGGCCTTTTCCAAAGAAACGCCTGAAGGCAATTACATGCACTATGGCGTGCGTGAGTTCGGTATGTCACACATCATGAATGGCATGGTGCTGCACGGTGGCGTTATCCCGTTTGGTGGCACCTTCCTGATGTTCTCTGAATATGCGCGCAATGCGATCCGGATGTCAGCGCTGATGAGCGTGGGCACGATTTTTGTTTATACCCATGATTCCATCGGCCTGGGTGAAGATGGTCCGACGCATCAACCTGTCGAGCAAATTGCTACCTTGCGCATGATCCCCAATATGAATACCTGGCGACCTTGTGATGCCGTGGAATCAGCAGTGGCCTGGAAGGTGGCAGTTGAGCGGCGTGATGCGCCAAGCATCCTGATTTTCACCCGTCAGGGATTGCCTTGCAACGATTATACCGATCAACAAATCGCGGATATTGAGCGTGGTGGCTATGTGTTGTCGGATTGCGAAGGTACGCCGGATGTGATTGTGATTGCTACGGGTTCTGAAGTTCAGTTGGCACTGGCGGCGCAGGCAGCCAGCGACAAGAAGGTTCGCGTTGTCTCCATGCCTTGTACGGAACGCTTTGATGCGCAGTCCGATGAATACAAGGAAAGCGTATTGCCAGCAGCTGTTACGGCCCGCGTGGCAGTGGAAGCAGGTGTCACCGGTTTCTGGTACAAATATGTCGGCCTGAATGGCAAGGTGGTTGGTATTGATCGCTTTGGTGAATCAGCACCGGCGGCTGATTTGTTCAAGGAATTTGGCATGACTGCGGAGGCAGTCATTGATGCGGTGAACGCTGTTAGCTGATCAGTTACGGGTGCAGCCTGCCCTGGCTGCACCTGAAAGCATATAACAATATAAAGGAGTATCCTTATGACAATCAAGGTAGGTATTAACGGCTTTGGCCGTATTGGCCGCATGGCATTTCGCGCGATCGCCAAAGAGTTCACCGATATGGAAGTGGTCGGCATTAACGATTTGCTGGATCCTGAATATCAGGCGTACATGCTGAAGTATGATTCAGTGCATGGCCGTTTTGATGCCGATGTCTCCGTGGTTGATGGCAATCTGGTCGTGGATGGCAAAACTGTTCGCGTGACTGCAGAGCGCGATCCTGCCAATTTGAAGTGGGATGAAGTCGGCGTTGATGTGGTGCTGGAATGCACGGGTTTCTTCCTGACTGAAGAAAGCTGTCAGAAGCATATTGACGCAGGCGCGAAGAAGGTGGTGCAGTCTGCGCCATCCAAGGATCATACCCCGATGTTTGTTTATGGTGTGAACCACGACGAATATGCAGGTCAAGCTATCAGTTCTGCTGCTTCCTGCACCACCAACTGTCTGGCACCGTTGGCCAAGGTGGTTCACGACAACTTTGGCATCAAGCGTGGCCTGATGACGACGGTGCACGCGGCAACGGCGACGCAGAAAACCGTGGACGGCCCTTCGTTGAAAGACTGGCGCGGTGGCCGTGGCATTCTGGAAAACATCATTCCTTCTTCCACTGGCGCCGCCAAGGCTGTGGGCAAGGTGATTCCTTCACTGAATGGCAAGCTTACCGGCATGGCTTTCCGCGTACCGACTTCCGACGTATCCGTAGTTGACCTGACGGTGGAGCTGGAGAAAGAAACCTCGTATGAGGATATTGTGGCGGCTGTAAAAGCAGCTTCCGAAGCGCCTGGCATCGGCGATACTCTTGGCTTCACCGATGAAAAGGTTGTTTCTACGGATTTTCGTGGCGTGGGTTTTTCTTCCATTTTCGATTCCACTGCTGGCATCGCCATTGACAGCAGCTTCGTCAAGCTGGTGGCCTGGTATGACAATGAATATGGTTACACCTGCAACATGATGCGCCTCGTGCGTCACGTCGCCAATCATTAAACTGTACCGTAACCCTTCGGCAGACTTCCTGCCGGAGGGTTTCATTTGTCAGTGTGTGCATTTTAGGCGCATAGTGACAAGTGCATGTCATACTTTGCTGTATGATGCAGGTTGTAAAAGGAGTAATCTGATGTCTGTAATCAAAATGACGGATCTTGACCTTGCCGGCAAGCGGGTGCTGATTCGCGAAGATCTGAATGTTCCTCTGGTGGATGGTGAGGTGGGCGATGATACCCGCATCCGGGCCAGCCTGCCGACCATGAAACATGCCATGGAGGCAGGGGCCAAGGTGATGGTGTGTTGCCATCTTGGCCGCCCCACAGAAGGCGAGTATGACGAAAAACTCTCACTGGCACCAGTGGCACGCCATCTGAGTACCTTGCTGGGCAAGGAAGTTCGCCTGATCAAAAACTACCTGGAAGAAGCACCGGAGATTGCCGATGGCGAGCTGGTCTTACTGGAAAATATTCGCTTTAATGTCGGCGAAAAGAAGAACGACGAAGAACTCTCCAAAAAATACGCTTCGCTATGCGATATTTATGTCATGGATGCCTTTGGTACGGCGCATCGCGCCCAGGCTTCAACACATGGCGTTGGCAAGTTTGCGCCAGTGGCCTGTGCCGGGCCTTTGCTGGCTGCTGAACTGGAAGCACTGGGCAAGGCGCTGGATCACCCGGCGCGTCCGATGGTGGCAATCGTCGGTGGCTCCAAGGTTTCGACCAAGTTGACGGTGCTGGAATCATTGTCCAAAGTCGTGGATCAGTTAGTGGTGGGCGGTGGTATTGCCAATACCTTTATTGCTGCTGCTGGTTATAATGTCGGCAAGTCATTGTATGAAGCGGATTTGATTGATACCTGTAAATCGCTGACGGCAGCGGCCAAAGAACGTGGCGGTGATATTCCGGTGCCGACCGATGTGGTGTGTGGCAAGGAATTTTCGCCGACAGCAGAGGCAACGCTGAAACCTGTGGCTGATGTGACTGATGATGACATGATCTTCGATATTGGCCCGGATTCTGCCGCAGAACTGGCTGAAATCCTGAAAAATGCCGGTACCATTGTCTGGAATGGTCCGGTGGGCGTGTTTGAGTTTGATCAGTTTGGTGAGGGTACTAAAGCCATTTCCCTGGCAATTGCTGAGTCATCCGCCTTTTCCATTGCCGGCGGCGGTGATACGCTGGCGGCTGTTGCCAAATACAATATTGCTGACAGAGTGTCCTATATTTCAACCGGTGGCGGGGCGTTTCTTGAGTTCCTGGAAGGTAAAAAATTGCCGGCCGTTGCCATGTTAGAGGAGCGCGCAGCGCAGTGAGCCGCATTCGCAGAACCAAAATCGTCGCCACTCTCGGGCCAGCTTCCGAGCAGCCCGAGGTGCTCGACCAGTTAATTGCCGCAGGTGTCAACGTCGTGCGGCTGAATTTTTCGCACGGCACGCCGGAGGAGCACCGCACCCGGGCTGAAAACGTTCGTCGTCTGGCTGCCAAACACGGCGTTTCCGTCGGTATTTTGGCTGATATGCAGGGGCCGAAGATTCGTGTGGGTAAGTTCAAAAACGGTTCCACTCGGCTTGAACCAGGCCAATCGTTCATTATTGATGCAGCACTGCCACTGGATGCGGGTAATGACGAGCGCGTTGGTATTACCTACAAGGAACTGGTCGGTGATGTCGAGCCAGGCGCCCGCCTGCTGCTGAATGACGGCCTCATTGTCATGGATGTGGACAAGGTTGAAGGTCAGGAAATCCATTGCACGGTCGTGATCGGTGGTGTGTTATCCAACAACAAGGGGATTAACCGAGCCGGCGGTGGACTTTCTGCGGCGGCCCTGACGGATAAGGACAAGGAAGACATCAAGACTGCCTGTGCCATTGGCGTGGATTATATTGCCATATCATTCCCGCGTGATGGCAAGGATATGGCCTATGCCCGTTCATTGGTTGAGGCCGAGGGTTCTTCTGCCGGTTTGGTGGCCAAGGTAGAACGTGCCGAAGCTGTACAGGATGACAACCTCAAGGCCATCATGGAAGCATCCGATGCGGTGATGGTGGCGCGTGGTGATCTGGGTGTGGAAATCGGTGATGCCGCTGTACCGCCCGTGCAAAAGAAAATGCTGCGTATGGCGCCGAAGTACAACTGTCCGGTGATTGTGGCCACGCAAATGATGGAATCCATGTGTGAAAACCCGATTCCCACACGTGCTGAAGTGAACGATGTGGCTAATGCGGTACTTGATGGCGCCGATGCCGTCATGCTTTCCGGCGAATCGGCAGCGGGCAAATACCCGGTGGAAGCCGTCCAGGCCATGCACCGGACCTGTATCGAAACCGAGCGTCTTGGGGTGTTGCCTTCGACGCAGACCCGCGATCCGCGTTTTCCACCGCATTCCGTTGATGAATGCATTGCCCGTCAGGCCATGCAGACGGCGGAAGCGATGGATATCCGGGCCATTATGGCCTTTACGCACAGCGGTAATACGGTGTTGTACATGTCGCGTCACCTAAGTAAAACGCCGATTTATGCCATGACGCCAAATACAGCGACGTTGGGACGGGTCAGTCTGTTTCGCAACGTCGTGCCGCTGATCATGAAAGATGATTATGGCCCTGACGAAGCGCAGCGGGCAACGGCGGACGTGTGTCAGAAGGTGGTTGATGCCGGTCTGGGCACAGAAGATGATTTGATCGTCATGACCTTTGGTACGCCGATGGGGATTTCCGGTGCCACCAATGCCATGAAGATTGTTCGCGTGGGCGACCACGCCAAACAAACCATAGAATAATACAAAAGGAGTCACCAATGGCACTGATTTCAATGCGTCAATTGCTGGATCATGCGGCTGAAAACAGCTATGGCATGCCGGCATTCAATGTGAACAATATGGAACAGGTTCACGCAATCATGGAGGCCGCCAACGAGGTGGACTCTCCGGTTATCATGCAGGGCTCGGCTGGTGCCCGCAAATACGCAGGTGAACCTTTCCTGCGCCATTTGATTGCAGCGGCAATTGAGCAATATCCGCATATTCCTGTGGTCATGCATCAGGATCACGGCTCTTCGCCTGCTGTTTGCCTGCGCTCCATTCAGTCCGGCTTTTCATCCGTGATGATGGATGGTTCGCTGATGGAAGATGCCAAAACGCCTTCCACCTATGAGTACAACGTGGAAGTAACCCGCAAGGTATGCGAAATGGCACATGCTGGCGGCGTATCAGTGGAAGGTGAGCTGGGTTGCCTGGGATCACTGGAAACCGGCGAAGCGGGTGAGGAAGACGGCGTTGGCGCGGCTGGCAAGCTCTCTCACGAGCAATTGCTGACCGACCCTGATGAAGCAGCCGACTTTGTTGAGCAAACGAATGTGGATGCGCTGGCTATCGCCATTGGCACCAGTCACGGCGCCTACAAGTTCACCAAGCCGCCAACGGGTGCTGTGCTGCGTATCGACCGCATCAAGGAAATTCACGCCAAACTGCCAAATACCCATTTGGTGATGCATGGTTCTTCTTCCGTGCCGCAGGAGTGGCTGGAAATTATCAACCAGTACGGCGGCGATATGGGTGAAACCTATGGCGTACCCGTGGAAGAAATCGTTGAAGGCATCAAGTCCGGCGTCCGCAAGGTGAATATTGACACGGATCTGCGCATGGCTTCCACCGGCGCGGTTCGTCGTCATCTGGCTGAGAATCCTTCCAACTTTGACCCACGCAAGTTTTATGCGGCGGCCAAGGAAGGCATGAAGGCAATTTGCAAGGCACGCTTTGAAGCTTTCGGTTCTGCTGGTCAGGCGTCGAAAATTACTGCTAAATCGTTGGAGAGCATGATCAGTTTTTATAGCTGAGTAGCTGGTCACGCATGGTGGAATCATCCCCCTGTATGCGCAAGCGTCAGGGGGATTTTTGTTAGGGGCTGATCACCTGTAACATTCTGCTGTCAAGGAGTCTGGAATATGGAGTGGAATCTGAACCAGATGATGCAATGGCCGGCACTGGGTATTCCATTGGAACGCTGGCTACTGGCGATGTTGTGCCTGTTTGGTTTGCTGGTGCTGCGACGCTACTTGAACCATATCCTGCACGCCTGGATCAATAAACTGGCGAGAAAAACCCGTACACGCGTCGATGATATTCTACTGGAGGCTGCTGAAAAGCCAGCCAGCTGGTTCATTTTGATTGTCGGCATTTTGCTGACCATACACGTGCTGCAACCACCGGAAATGTTGTTACCCGCGCTCAATGCAGCAGACACATTTGCGCGTATTGCTGCGATTATCACCGCTATTTGGTTCCTTTGGCGCATGGTGAATGGTTTGGGCGTACATTTTTCCGAGCGGGCGAAACGCACCGATTCTCCCCTGGATGACCAGCTTATTCCCTTTGTGGTCAAAACCATCAGGATTTTTCTGGTGATCACAGCTGTGCTGGTGGTGGCACAGAATATGGGCTATTCCATTTCCGGTCTGCTGGCTTCGCTGGGTATTGGCGGTATTGCCGTGGCCATGGCGGCCAAAGATACGGTTGCCAACGTCTTTGGCTCTATCATGATTCTGATTGATCGTCCGTTCACGGTGGGCGACTGGATCAAAACGGATGAATTTGAAGGGGTTGTGGAAGATGTCGGCTTTCGTTCGACGCGCATCCGCACCTTTGCCAAAACGCTGGTCAATGTGCCCAACTCCCGCCTTGCCAATATGGTGATTGACAATATTGATGCCATGCCCAAACGACGCATCAAGATGCGCATCGGCATCAGCTATGCGACGACGACGGAACAGATGCAGGCAGCGATTGACGGCATCGAAGCGATTCTTCGTCGGCATCCCGGCGTTGATCAGGAATATTCATTGGTTAAATTCGATGAATTCGAGGATTCGGCCCTCTCCATTTTTCTTTATTACTTCTCCGCCAGTACGGTATGGGAAGAATACCTGCAAGTGCGTCAGGAGGTGAATATGCAAATCATGCAGTTACTGGAATCACTGGGAGTTGAATTTGCCTTCCCTTCACGCTCTTTGTATATCGAATCCATGCCCGGCGCCTTGAGCCATGGATGAGGTTACCGCCTGGACAGATGGTGCCTGCTCCGGCAATCCCGGCCCCGGTGGTTGGGGTGTTGTGCTGCGCTGTGGCAATCACGAAAAAGAGCTGTATGGCGGCGAGGCAACGACGACCAATCAGCGTATGGAGCTTCAGGCTGCGATCGAAGCCCTGAAAGCCTTAAAACGCCCCTGTCGGATCACCATTTATTCCGATTCGCGCTATGTGATTCAGGGCATCACCGAGTGGATCCATAACTGGAAGCGGAATAACTGGAAGACTGCATCCAAAAAGCCGGTTTCCAATGCGGAACTCTGGCGACAATTGGACGCAGCCTGTCAGCCGCATCAGGTAAGCTGGCAGTGGGTCAAGGGTCACGCTGGTGATGAAGGCAACGAACGCGCTGACGCGCTGGCGCGTCGGGGCGTGCCGCGCTGATACGTTTATATTGCCGCTTGCCGATGAAAACAGTGACTGGCCAGCGGTGTATGCTGCCGAAAATGCGATTCAATGATTTGATCGATGACCGCTTCATTAAGGCCTGCATACCATATACCTTGCGGATACACCACCATGATTGGCCCCTGGGAACAAACGCCCAGACAGCCTGCGCGATTGACGCGAACGGCAAATTCGCCTTCCTGTAACCCCTCATCCTGTATCCGTTGTTTGAGGTACTTCACCAGTTTCATGCCCTCGGTGCAGTTTTTACCCGCGCATAATACGGCGTGGTAGTGATATGGTTGTATTGATACATCAAAATCCATCAGACTGAGACAACTCCCTTGATATGTGGATGCGCTTGATAGTCAATAAAGCGAATATCGTCAAATGCATAGGAAAAAAGGTCGTTGGCGCGCCGCAATTCCAGCCTTGGCAGGGGGTAGGGTGTGCGTTGCAATTGCAACTTGGCTTGCGCCAGGTGATTGTGGTAAAGATGGGTATCGCCTCCCGTCCAGATGAACTCATGGACTGGTAGTTCGCACTGCTGTGCCACCATATGCAAGAGCAAGGCATAGCTGGCAATATTAAACGGTAAGCCCAGAAACACATCACAACTGCGCTGGTATAATTGCAGGGAGAGTCCATGCCGCGAGACGAAAAACTGAAACAGCAGGTGGCAGGGTGGCAGAGCCATGTGTTCAAGTTCGCCAACATTCCAGGCTGAGACAATCATACGGCGGCTTTGCGGCGTTTCCCGAATTTGCCTGAGCACTTCGCTAAGCTGGTCAATTGAGCCGCCATCGGGTAGTGGCCAGGAACGCCATTGTCGGCCATACACAGGGCCAAGCTCGCCATGTTCATCGGCCCACTCATTCCAGATGCGCACGCCGTTCTTCTGTAAATAGGCAATATTGGTGTCACCGCGCAAAAACCAGATCAGCTCATGCACAATGGATGGGATATGAAGTTTTTTGGTTGTCAGCAAGGGGAAGCCCTGACGCAGGTCAAAACGCATCTGGTGCGCGAAAATGGCGCGTGTACCCGTACCTGTGCGATCCTTGCGGTCCTCGCCATGGTTCAGAATATGTTGCATGAGTGAAAGATAGGCTTGCAATTTTCCTCCTTTTTGTCAGAAACGCTTGCAGGCTGTGTTGACACAACCTGCAGGCTGGCGATGCTGCCGGAAAAATATGCTGGAGGAAATCCATGTCTTCATTTTGCAATGGTCGTCATAGGCTGTTGTCCGTCTTGTTGCTTGTCACCTGCTGCGCGGGGATTGTAAGGCAGGCTTATGCGGATGACACAGCTGTCACCACCAACAAGCTGGTTAATCGCTTTATCCAGCTGGATACCAATGGCGATGGCGTTTCTTTTGAAGAATTTATGCGCATGATCGAAAGCCGGGCGCGCCGCGAATATGCGCAAATGGATGCCAATCACGATGGCCGGGTCACAAAAAGTGAATACAAACGTTTCTGGAATACCCGTAAGGCGCAGTATTACCGGATCAAACGCTAGGAGTCTGTCGGACTTTGATCAATCTACTACGAAAAAGCGGATATTGGCCAAATATTCGCCCTGTTTTTGTTAAATAGCGCTGCTATTCGCCGCCAACAGGTCGTATATTTGACTCAATCCCGCTATTTCTCGCGACGATTGCCAAAGTCCGACAGACTCCTAGGAGTCTGGCCGGCTTTGATGATCTACTATGAAGAACCGGATATTGGCCACATCGTCGTTCTCTCTTTGTTAAATAGCGCTGCTACTTACCGCCAACAGGTCGAATATTTGACTCAATCCCGCTATTTCTCATGACGATTGCCAAAGTTCGACAGATGCCTGAGCTATCCACTGTTTCTAATCCTCTGGTGTGAATGATGTGTCGGGACGATGCAGTGAAAGCGTGGCTTTCCAGCCCTGTTTTTCCCTCACCGGAACAAGCTGATGAGCATGGCTTGCTGTGCTATGGAGGCGAGTTGAGCGAGGCGATGCTGTTGGAGGCTTATCGGATTGGCGTTTTTCCCTTTTATTCGGCAGAAGATCCGCTGTTATGGTGGAGTCCTGATCCTCGTATGGTGTTGTTTGCTGATGAGTTTCATTGCTCGCGACGGCTTCGCCGACGATTGCGTCAGGCGCGTTACCGGTTAACGATAGACCAGGCATTTGAGCAGGTGATCCATAGTTGTGCGGACTTGCGCAAACAGCAAAAAGGAGCTTGGTTGTTGCCAGAGATGATCAAGGCCTATACGCATCTGCACCGCCGGGGCTATGCGCATTCATTTGAAGTATGGCAGGGAGATACATTGATCGGCGGGCTTTATGGCGTATTTCAGCACGGTGTGTTCTTTGCTGAATCCATGTTTTCGCGTCAGCGTGATGGCTCCAAAATGGCCATGGCCCATATGGTGGAAAAAGCAAGGGCGGATCATTGGAAGTTGATCGACTGCCAGTTTTACACCGATCACCTGGCCAGCATGGGATGCCGCGAAATTTCTCGTCGCCAGTTTCTTCAGTTGCTGGCCGCACCATGGCCAGATTCCTTGCGACCAATCGCGTAGGAGCGGCCTTCTGGCCGCGAATGATTCGTTTTCCGTGTTCGGGGCCGGAAGGCCCCTCCTACAGGGGCATGCGACCATCACGTAGGAGCGGCTTTCTGGCCGCGAATGCTCTGGGCTCCGTGTTCAGGGCCGGAAGGCCCCTCCTACAGGGGTACGCGCCCATCGCGTAGGAGCGGCTTTCTGGCCGCGAATGCTCCGCGCGCCGTGTTCGGGGCCGGAAGGCCCCTCCTACAGGGGGTACGCGTCCATCACGTAGGAGCGGCCTTCTGGCCGCGAATGATTCGTTCTGCACGTTCGGGGCCGGAAGGCCCCTCCTACAGGGGTATGCGTTCATCGCGTAGGAGCGGCCTTCTGGCCGCGAATGCTCTGGGCTCCGTGTTCGGGGCCGGAAGGCCCCTCCTACAGGGGTACGCGCCCATCGCGTAGGAGCGGCCTTCTGGCCGCGAATGCTCCGCACGCCGTTTCGGGGCCGGAAGGCCCCTCCTACAGAGGTACGCGTTCATCGCGTAGGAGCGGCCTTCTGGCCGCGAATGCTCCGCGCTCCGTGTTCGGGGCCGAAAGGCCCCTCCTACCGCAAAGCTGCGCCGGTAAACCTTGGCGGCAGGCTGGTGAACTGGACTCCCAGCACCATTTGCGCCCACAGGCTGCGCGACCGGATCAATCGCGGGCATGCAGCCGCCGGGGAAGGCAAGCCGCTGGCCAGCGCCTGCATGCACCAGGCTTCAGCCTGATTGGTGGATCGTGAATTATCGTGGTTAATAGCGGCAACAGCCAGCAGGGTTTGACCATCGGTGGCCAGCGTTTCAAAGTAGTATTTGTCCGGCTGCCACACCACGCCGTTGAATATATTGCGGAAAAAGGCTTTGCGAGTGATGACGGTGCCCCATAACTGCAAGGGCTGCAAATAACTCCATGCCGGGTCGCCCACCAGTTGGCTGCCCTGCATATATTCACCAATCTGCATTTCAAAGCGGGTCGCCTTGTTCTGCGCATCCGGGAAGCCGTCAACCGACAGCAAGCGAAATTTTATTTGCATGCGACTATCGCCAGCGTCAACGACGAAAAAATCATCGTCTTGCGAGAGACTGGCGCCTTCAGGAATGGCAATCGTCGCCCCGGAGTTCATCTCCTGATAAATATCGTAGCGAAACTGATCCGGGGAGAAGATGGAAAAAAACGTTGCCAGTTGGGCCAGTGAGAGCTGGTCGTCCGCTGTGGCTGCCAGTTGCTGAAAGCTTCGGCTGCGCAGTCTGGTCAGACGAAAGCGGCCAAGTTGTTGCGTTTTTCCCACGTCGGCCTGCAAATCAGCCGCAAAGAGTTCTGTTCTGCCTTGCGCATTGGGCAGGCGATGCTCATCCGATGCCGATAAACGCGCCAGTTGTGAAGCGGGAATCCCCCAGCTGATGCCGATCGCGCCGCTTTCCAGTCCGCCATCGGCAATGCCTGCAACCCTGCCTTTGGCATCCACAACGGGCGCGCCGGAAAGCCCCGGCACCAGATTTCCCTCAAGATTCAGAATCAGGGTTGTGGTGCTGGGGTAGGGATAGTGACGAAATTTTTTCAATACCTTGGGCGGTAAAATCGAACGGAGTTGTTTGCCGCCAAAGCGGACCTTGACTTCAGTGCTACTGTGCCCTGCAATATTGAGTGGAAAGCCGACGGCATCCAGTGTTTGTTTTACCGCAGGTGCTGTCTGGACGACAGGCAGGGGATTGCGCTTGAGTGGTTTTTTCAGGCGCAGCAATACCAGATCGGCTTTCGTCAATACTTTTTCCACTGTTGCTCGCGAAGAGGCAATGCTTCGTCCGTTGCTATCGACGTAACGGGCTATGATCTGCCCCTGCTGACCATCCACCACATGCAGTGACGTGACCACATGCGATGCATCCGGCCAGATAAAGCCGGAAGCGGCGTTATCAGCCGTTTCAATTTTGACGACGGACTGGCTTACCCGCCCCAGCACGCTGCCTGCCAGTGCCTGGCTGGCAGCAAGCAGCAGCATCAGCAAACAAGCTGACTGCCACGGCTTCAGTCGCTGGCAGCACATAATGCTTCAACAACGCTTTGCATAAGGTGGCGCTGGTCTGCTTCATTGGCCACCACTGAGCGGATACTGTCCGTAGCATCAGCCAGTTTGGGCATGTCGGCATTTCGATAGTAGTCAGCAGCGGCATCAAGGGTGGCAAAGTTGTCGATGTTCATTTTTTCACAGCTATCCGCATCGACAGCGAACAGTACTGTATCGCTTGTGGAAGGAGAGTTTTCGTGGGCTGTTGGCGTTTTTCCGGCCACCAGGCTGCGAGCTTGCTGCGCACTGAAGCCAATGGACCTGTACGCATCAAACTGTTCTTTCATCGTTGGTTGTGGTGGTGATAACACATGATGCGTGCGCATATAGATGCCGGAAAAGATGCCCATTACACAGGCTAGTCCGAAGCATCCGGCGCGAACAGCCATCAATCGTTGCTGACGATCACGCTCAGCCGGTTCAGTTGTTGGTGTTTTTGCCGCAGGCCAGTCTGTGCCAATCAGAGATGTCAGCATAGCTGTGACAGCGCCAACTACCATACCCACCACTGGCGAAGCGGATAATCCGAGCAGAATGCCAATCAGCACGCCGATTCCCGTGCTGGAAAATACATGAACAGCCACCATGCGTGCCTCCTGGCTGAGGAGCCCAATGATTCAGGACGTATGGCGTAGCATAAGTGAATATCTGCGATGGGTAAAGGGACGCAGTCGCATGGCGGGCAAGCACAAGTGTGACTACCCCGTTGTTGGTCGTCAGTCTGAAGGATACAATCATGACAGGGCATCCAAAATCCACGAAGTTTTGACTGAACGTATATGCTCGTAGCTATGGCAGCACCGGGAGGCGTTATGCCTCAGGGAGTTATAACGAGCAGGTCTTTCTATTCTCGGGCAGCTTTCTATAGTACGCCGCTATGCCGTGGTATGAACTTTCCATTCAAACACATTTTTCTGCTGCCCATCAGCTTCGGGGCTATGATGGCGATTGCGCCCGTCTGCATGGCCATAACTGGCATATCAAGCTGTATGTTGCCTGTATGGCGCTGGATGAGTTAGGCATGGGGATTGATTACAAGGTACTCAAGCGGGAACTGAAAGCTGCTATTGCCGACTGGGATCATTATAATCTGAACGATGTTCCCCCCTTTGATCGCATCAATCCCACCAGTGAACATGTGGCACGGGTGTTGCTGGAGCGCATGGCTGCACGATTGAATAATGAGCGCGTCCGTGTTTGCCGTGTTGAAGTAGCGGAGACCTGCGCTGCTCGCGTGGTATGCCATGCTGATGCACCATCGGGGAGCAACGGTGGCTGAGCAGCCTTTATATCGCATCACCTTTGTGCATCAGGGCAACCGTTATGAGATTTACGCCCACAGCGTTGGAGCCTCGGGAATTTTTGGTTTTGTGGAAATTGCCGATTTCAGTTTCGAAGATGATACTTCGCTGGTGATTGACCCTGCGCAGGAGGCCCTGCAACGCGAGTTTGCGCAGATTCGCCGTACGCACGTCCCCTTGCAGCATGTGTTGCGGATTGATGAGGTGGTCAGCAGGG
>WFOJ01000064.1 GCA_015488125.1 Mariprofundaceae bacterium | reverse complement strand
CTCCCACAATGAACGGGTGGCCGGATCACGTGAAAAAGCACAACGGATATCTTCCATAAAATGCGTTCGCAATGCAGGCTCCTTATTGCCTCGGAGGGTCGTCAGGAAACAGGATTTTTCTGACCTCATCATAGTGTTGGACGTAATGCACAGTCATTCCCTTACATACATGGTCGGGGAATTCCTCAATATCCACTTCATTATCCTTTGGCACAATGACCTCGTGAATATTCATGCGTCTGGCGGCCAGCAGTTTTTCACGCAGACCACCAACGGCCAGCACGCGTCCGGTAAGCGTTAGTTCACCAGTCATGGCAACGGAGCGTGGTGGCCGGTTCAGGGCTAGTGAAAGCAAGGCTGTGGCCATGGTAATGCCTGCTGACGGTCCGTCTTTTGGTGTTGCGCCTTCTGGCACATGCAGGTGAATGCTGCGTTTCTCAAAGAAATCTGCTGGCGCACCGTAACGTTCAGCATTGGCGATGACAAAAGACATGGAAATATCGCTGGATTCCTGCATGACCTTGCCCAGTTGTCCTGAGGTTTTCAGGCCCCGACGTTTACCGGTCACAATACACTCCACCGACAATAATACGCCGCCATTCGCTGTCCAGGCCATGCCCAGGGCAGTACCTACGCTGTTTTCCACATACTTGTCGCGAAATTTGGGTTTACCCAGCCATTTTGCAACATCGCTTTTATGGATACGCACGGGCAGGGTCATGCTATGTTCTGCCAGGCTGCGGGCAACGCGCCGCTGGATTTTTTCCAGATTTTGTTCCAGGCGCCGTACACCGGGTTCTCGCGAGTAGCAGTTGATGATCTCTTTCAAGGCAGCCGGAGAAAGATGCAGATCGCCACGCTTGAAAGCGTTTTTTTCCAGCAGACGCGGCCATAAGTGGCGTGTTGCTATTTGTTGCTTTTCTTCGGCAATATAGCCAGGCAAGGAAATGATCTCGGCGCGATTGCGTAATGCCGCAGGAATGCGCCAGACATCATTGGCTGTCAACAAAAACAGTGTGTTGGACAAATCAAAACGCACATCAAGGTAATGATCGAGAAAATCGCGGGATTGTTCAGGGTCGAGGACTTCGAGCAGCGCCGATGCTGGGTCGCCGCGCACATCCGTACCGATCTTGTCCACCTCATCAATCATGATAACCGGATTATCCACGCCTGTATGCTTCAATGCCTGAATGATTTTGCCCGGCATGGCACCGATATAGGTTCGACGATGCCCTTTGATTTCGGCTTCATCGCGCATGCCACCAACGGAAAAGCGGTAAAATGGTCGGTTCAGGGCATTGGCAATGGCTCTGCCAATGGAGGTTTTGCCCACACCCGGCGGGCCGGTAAACAGCAGGATCGAACCGCCGATGTTTTTTTTGCGCCCGCCGACGGCAATGAATTCCAGAATGCGATCCTTGATGTCTTCAAGTCCGGCATGATGGCGGTTCAATTCCCTGGTGGCTCGACGGAGGTTGTAGCGATCCTTGCCTCGTTTGCCCCAGGGCAGGCTGCATAACCAGTCCAGATAGGAGCGGGTCAGACCATATTCAGGAGAAGCTGGCTCGATCATGGCGAGTTTGTTCAGTTCTTCCTCAAAGCGTGCGGCTGCCTCTTCGGTGAATTTACAGGCAGCAGCTTTCTCTTTTAGCCGGGAAAGCTCCTTTTCCACCGGGTCTTCGTTCATGCCCAGTTCGCGACGGATTTCTTCCAGTTGCTCACGCAGGAAATACTTCCGCTGTTGCTCGGCTACGCGCTCATTGATGTTTTTGCGGATACGACTTTGCAGCCGACTGACGTTGACCTCTTTATCCAGCAGGGCCAACACCTTGCGAACACGTTCGCTCAGCGAGAAAGTTTCCAGAATGTCCTGCAATTCCTCGCCCGATGCCGATGTCAGACTGGCGGCAAAATCGGCCAGCATGCCAGGTTGATCCGAGCGGTAACGGCCAAGAAAGAGTTTGAGTTCTTCTTCATACAGCGGATTGTGCCTGAGCAATTCCTTGATGGTGTTGATCATGGCTACGCTATAGGCGCGCAGTTCTTCGTTGTCAGGAACATCGCTGTCTTCTTCATAAGAGACATCGACGTGAAGCGGAATTCCCTTGCCATGAAAGCGGTGAATACGCAGGCGTTGCTGACACTCCACCATCAGGTGCAAACCGCCGTTTTCGGTGCTGCCTGCTTTTAGCAAATGCCCCAATACACCGACGCGATAAAAATTATCCGGTTCCGGTTCTGCTTGATCATCGCATACCATGACCAACGCCACGTAGCGCTGGTGTTGCCGTGCCATTTCATGAATCAGGTTGGTATAATCCGCACCTTCGTAAATTAGGGGAACAATCGCCCCCGGAAACAAGGGACGACTGGAAACGGGAAACAGGGGTAGGGTCGTGGGTTTCGCCGGGCCGACATCCGGCAAGCGGACATCTTCGTTGTGCTGATCTTCAGGGGGGGAGCTGTTGTTCATGCTTGCTAGGTAGGGGCGGAGGCGTCGAAAGTCAAGGTAACAGCTACAACTTCCGATGCTGTAGGGCAGGAAGTTGGTGGCGCACGGCCGCCAGATGCGCCGCATCCAGTCGTCCACAGAGTACACCAGGTGTTTCATCCCGTTTGGCCAGCACCTGCCCCCAGGGATCAATCAGCATGGAATGTCCCCAGCTTTGACGACCATCGGCATGGATGCCACATTGACCCGCCGCCAGTACATAACACTGATTCTCAATAGCTCGGGCGCGCAGCAGTACTTCCCAATGAGCTTGACCCGTCTGCCAGGTAAAAGCGGCTGGCACCAGTAACAACTGGCAGCGATGCTGGCTGTAGTGGCGGTAGAGCTCCGCAAAGCGCAGGTCGTAGCAAATGGATAAGCCTGTGCGCCAGTCTGCCAGATTAACGCTGACAGGCTGGCATCCTGCTTTGACGCTGGCTGATTCGCGATAATCATGGCCATCGACACAGGCATCAAAACAATGAATTTTATCATAGCTGGCGATGATCTCACCTTGTGGAGAAACCACCAGACAGCGATTGCTGGCCAGCGGCTGGCGCTCACTGGCACGCCAGAGCATGCCACCGGCAACAAGGAAGATGCCATACTGCTGACTCCACTGGCGTAGGCTGGCAATAATGCTTGCTGTCAGCGCAGGTTCGGAAGCAGCCTTGCGTCCGGCATCATCGACCGGCATGGCGGCAAAGTTCTCTGGTAGCAGGACGATGCTGGCATGGTGTTCGCTGGCGGCGTTGGCAATCAGCGCTGCCAGTGTTTCACGATTATCCTGCCATCGTGGCCGGCTGTTGAGCTGAATGGCTGCCGCTATTACATCACTGTTTGGCGGCATAACGTCCGATGCCCAGGATTTGGGCCATATTGGCAGATTCATCCAGTACGGGTACCAGTTTGTGCCTATCCGCGCTCATAATGGTCATCATGCCAGGGCCATGGCCTGCCAGTGGTGAATCCGAATGAATAATCATGCCGATGGTGACAGAACCTTGACGAAAGGTGCGCCCGTAGCGGTTGTCATGATCCATGACTGCTACAAAATCGCCCAGCCGCAGGCGTGACAGACCATGGGCTTCCACCACACTGGCATCATGACACAAAATATCGTAGTCGCCAGTTGTTACCGATAAGGCGCCAATGCCGGAGCCCATGGCAAAACCCGGGACGATCACATTGACCGGTACTTCAATACGGCCTCCGGCACCTTCGCGTAATCCCCAGCGCTCAAATAAATCAGGGTCAATATTATAGATTGCCACTTCGGGGTGGTCGAGCAGTTGCAGACCCTGACCGCGACTGCGGATCAGAAAGCGATCATCGCAGGTCAGTTGTTCCAGTACATGATCGGGAAAATCCAGCATCAGATGATCAACGCCGCCATGATGACCCAGTACATGCCCTGTTGCACCTCGGGCGGCACCACTGATCACGCGCACACTGTTGCCACAGCAGGCAAGAAACTGGTAGCCCGCCTGCGCCTTTTTATTGCTGTGCGAGGAACAGGAAGAGACCCCCGGTTCGATATGTTCGCCAGCCCAGCCAAATGCCGAATCACCTGCCTTGACGTTATAGGTGATACCACCTGTTGACGGCCAGGAGAAAATCTCTCCCTGTGAGCCAATTTCAAAGGGAGCCCACTGAAAAGCAGGTGCCACGCCACCTTGTACGGCGGTTTCAACCAGTTGATCACGATTGGTTCTCAGGCTCATGGTAACTCCTGTATGTTTGCTGGTGTCAGCCTCTCAATGAGGAGCTGTGTTTACTGACGTTTCCAGGTGGTGCCTTGTGGCCCGTCTTCAAGAATAATACCATCGGCCAGTAGTTCGTCACGAAGCTGATCGGCCAGGGCAAAATTACGATTTTTGCGAGCCTCGTTGCGGGCAGCGATTTTTGCTTCGATGGCAGCGACATTATCGGCGGCGCGATGAAACCAGTCGTCTCCGCGCCGGGTGGCCAGTCCCAACTGCTGCGTCATGGCGAAAAAAGCGCTCATGGCTTCACGGCAATCCTTGCCGGTATCCAGTGCCTTGTTGATCCACCGGCAGTGTTCAAACAATACCGCCAATGCTTCCGGGGTATTAAAATCATCATGCATGGCGGCAACAAAATCTGCCGGTAGCGCCGAATCATCCGCTGGTGGCGCTGCTTGTAGCGCATCAATTCGTTGACGACTGGTGTAAATGCGATTTAGCGCCGCCTGCGCTGCATCCAGCGCCGCATCCGAAAAATCCAGCGGCGAGCGGTAATGTGTGCCAAGGATGAACATGCGCAGCACTTCGGCATCATAGCGCTGGCGAACATCGCGAATGGTGAAGAAATTCCCCAGTGATTTGGACATTTTTTCAGCGTTAATATTGACAAAACCATTATGCAGCCAGTAGCGGGCAAAGTCACCATGATTGGCGGCACGGGCTTGCGCAATCTCGTTTTCATGATGAGGGAACTTAAGATCCATGCCGCCGCCATGAATATCAAAGCTAGCGCCCAGGTGGGCGCAACTCATGGCCGAGCATTCAATATGCCAGCCAGGACGA
This sequence comes from Mariprofundaceae bacterium, assembly GCA_015488125.1. Taxonomy (GTDB): domain Bacteria; phylum Pseudomonadota; class Zetaproteobacteria; order Mariprofundales; family Mariprofundaceae; genus AB-137-C09. The sequence continues at coordinate 5,786 of WFOJ01000064.1, read as the reverse complement.
CCACGTCCCCACGGCGAATCCCAGCCGGGTTCGCCTGCTTTGGCCTGCTTCCAGAGGACAAAATCCAGGGGATCGCGCTTGTTTTCATCGATTTCCACGCGGCTGCCAGCTTCCAGTTCGTCAATATTCTTACCGGAAAGTCGGCCATAATCGGCAAACTTGCGCACGGCATACAGCACATCGCCGGAATCGCCGATATAGGCTACGCCTTGCGCGATCAGGGCCGCAATCATGGTCTGTATTTCGTTCATGTGAGCGGTGGCACGTGGCTCCAGCGTTGGTCGCAAGCAACCGAGGGCATCCATATCCTCATGAAAAGCGGCGATCATTTTGTCGGTTAATTCGCCAATGCTGATGCCGGTTTCAGCAGCGCGACGGATGATTTTGTCGTCCACATCAGTAAAATTGCGCACGTAGCGGACATCATAGCCGCAGCGTTGCAGCCAGCGGTAAATGGTGTCAAACACCACCATGACGCGGGCATGGCCGATATGGCTGTAGTCATAGACCGTTACGCCGCAAACGTACATGCCCACTTTGCCAGGCTGTACGGGCTCAAATACTTCCTTGCGGCGATGAAGGGAATTGTAAACCTGCAATGTCATAGGATCTCCACACAGTGGCGTAAGCGTTCCTGCACGCCCTGAACACCGAGAAAAGCAATAATATTATGCATTTCCGGGCCACAGCAGGCGCCACTTAAGGCGATACGTAAGGGTAGGAACAGAGCGCGTCCCTTGCGACCGGTTTGCTGGCGCACAGCCTGTGTCCAGCCTTTCCAGTCACCGGCGTGTTCATGCCACAAGGCTGCGGCCTGTTGAAAGAATGCCTTGCCTGCTTCCTGTAATACGCGCATCGCTGCATCATCCAGTGGCTGCGTTGCATCCAGCAGGCGGAAAAACATGCTCGCCTGTTCAGCACGCTCGATATTGGCCTGAATCAACGCTGCGAATGCCTGTTTTCTACTTTCATCCAGGTGAACGGGAAGCGGCGGCAATAATGCTGCGAAACGTTCAGGGGGAAGACGATGCAGCAGCTGGCTGTGCAGTCGCCACATGGCTTCATCATGCCAGCGCACGGAAGCGGTTGAGAGTTGTTCTACATGAAAATGCGCCGCCAGTGCTGCCGGGCTGTCTGCCTGCTCCGGCATATTCGGATGCCCCAGCCGAGCCATGGTTTGCACCAGCGCCTGCGGCAGCAATCCAGCCTGGCGCAATGCAGCGACCTCATGGCCGCCCGTGCGCTTGGATAATTTGGCTCCGTCAGCGCCGAGCAGCAAGCCGTGATGGGCGTAGCGCGGCGCCCGATGGCCCAGACGTTCCAGTAACCAGACCTGATAGGCGGAATTGGTCAGGTGGTCATCACCGCGCAGGGCATGGGTGATGCCGTCCAGGGCATCGTCGATGGCATTGGGCAGCAAAAAGGTGAAACTACCGTCACTGCGTACCACGATCGGATCATCAAGATCGCGGCAACGAAAATGCACCTGTTGTCGCAGCAGATCGGGCACGACGACTTCGCTGTCGTCATCCTGATGAATCGCCAGCCGCCAGACATGGGCTTCCTGCGCCATGCGCTGCTGACGTTCGCTGCTGCCTAACTGGCGGCAGCGGCCACTATAACGCGGTGGCAGGCCACGGGAGGTGGCCAGTTTGCGATCCAGGCTGAGCTGATGCTCAGAGCAAAAACAGGGATAAGCCAGGCCTTCATCCGCCAGTTGCTGCAAAGCCTGCCGATGCGCATCGGCATGGGCACGCTGAAAGCGAATATCGCCATCCCATTGCAGCCCCAGCCACTGCAAATCTTCCATGATGGCTGCCATAAAGTGATCGGCAGAGCGCGTCTGATCGGTATCCTCAAAGCGCAACACAAACTGACCCTGGCAGGCTTTGGCATACAAATAGTTGAGCAATGCTGTGCGTACATTACCAAGGTGTAGCATGCCGGTAGGGCTGGGGGCAAAGCGTGTGATTACGCCGTTATCAGGTGCATTCATGGCGAGGGGGTCGCTTCCTTTCTGATCAGAATATATTCATCGGGGTACACATAGCCCAGTTCACGGTGGATCACCGACTCAAGATAACTGCGGTCGCTACGCAGCAGCAGCACGCGCTGTGCCAGCTGTTCACGCTTTGCCCGCACTTGCTGTAAATCGTACTGCAACACCCTGAGTTCCCGGACTTCATCCAGATAACGCGGCAGCCCGTGGCCGGAGAACAGCACGCTATAGATCAGCCACAGGGCTACCACAGCCCCAAAAACCGTCACCACCCAGGGATGCCGTTGCAGAAATTCGAGAACGAACAGCATGCGTTGCATGATGACAGGTGAAGGGCAGAATCAGTAACGCTTAAAGGCAGAACGTCCGGCAAACACAGCACCAGCACCGAGTTCTTCCTCGATGCGCAGTAACTGATTGTATTTGGCCATGCGATCGGTACGCGAGGCCGAGCCGGATTTGATCTGCATGGTGCCAAGCGCTACCGCCAGATCGGCAATACTGGTGTCTTCTGTTTCGCCGGAACGATGCGAGATCATGCAGCGGTAATTGGCCAGATGAGCCTTGTTGACGGCAGCCATGGTTTCGCTGAGCGTGCCAATCTGGTTGACCTTGACGAGCAGGGCATTGGCAATGCCCCTATCAATGCCTTCGCCCAGAATCGCCGGGTTGGTGACGAATAAATCATCGCCGACCAGTTGCACATCATCGCCCAGACGCTCTGTCATGCGTTTCCAGCCGTCCCAGTCATTTTCATCCAGGCCATCCTCGATGGAGACCAGTGGGTATTGCCGGATCAGTGATTCCAGCAGGTCAATCATGCCGTCGGCATCCAGCGAACGTTGTTCACCAGCGAGATGATACCGACCATCGCGGTAAAATTCGGAGGCAGCCACATCGGACGCCAGCACCACATCATCACCTGCTTTCAGCCCGGCCTGTTCAATGGCCTGCAGAATCACCTGGATGCCTTCTTCATTGGAGGCCAGATTCGGTGCAAAGCCGCCCTCATCGCCGACGGCGGTGACATGTCCGGCTTTTTTCAGTACCGCGCTCAGGGCATGGAAAACCTCGGTACCCATGGCCAGCGCATCAGCAAAGGTGCTGGCACCTACCGGTGCAATCATGTATTCCTGAAAATCAATATTGTTATCAGCATGTGAACCGCCGTTGATGACGTTCATGCATGGCACAGGCAAAATGGTTGCCTGCGCGCCACCCAGATAGCGATACAATGGCAGGCCACGTTCATCAGCCATGGCCACAGCCGTCGCTATGGACGCACCAAGAATGGCATTGGCTCCCAGGCGCTGCTTGTTGGGTGTACCGTCAAGTTCAATCATGGCCTTGTCAATGGCCTGTTGATTGGCGGCATCCATGCCGCGCAGGGCATCGGCAATTTCAGTATTGACGTTGGCTACTGCCTGACGCACGCCCTTGCCGCCCAGACGACTGCCGCCGTCACGCAATTCTACCGCTTCACGCGAGCCGGTGGAGGCGCCGCTTGGTACGATGGCACGGCCAAAAGCGCCGCTGTCAAGCGTGACTTCGACTTCTACCGTCGGGTTACCACGCGAATCGAATACTTCACGGCCATGCACATGTACGATATTACCCACTTATATCTCCTGTCCTACAAACTAAATAAGAGCATGCACAGCGCATGCCTGTTTTTTCTATTGAGGTTGCCTGCAACACGTTAGGTCGGCGTTTTGTTGCATATTCGCCAGGTATTTTCAGGCAACGGATTTAATGAATTGGTCAATTTGCTTCAGTTGTCGCAGCAAGGCAGGCAAATCATCCAGTCTTAGTGAATTCGGCCCGTCAGATTTGGCATGATCCGGCTCGGGGTGAACTTCCATGAACACTGCCGCCACGCCAGTGGCCACAGCCGCCCGCGCCAGTCCCGGTACGAATTCACGATTACCACCGGTGGCGCCGCCAAGTCCGCCAGGCTGCTGCACGGAATGTGTGGCATCATAGACCACAGGTGCGCCAAAGGTCCGCATGACCAGCAGCGAACGCATATCCGATACCAGATTGTTGTAGCCAAAGCTGACACCGCGTTCACACAGCATGATGTTGTTATTGCCGGTGGCTTGCGCTTTTTCCAGCACATGCTGCATATCCCAGGGAGCGAGAAATTGCCCTTTTTTGATGTTCACCGGCTTGCCGCTGGCTGCCACGGCATGAATAAAATCCGTCTGACGGCACAGAAAGGCAGGCGTTTGCAGAATATCGGCAACTTCGGCCACTGCCGCTACCTGCGATGCTTCATGCACATCGGTCATCACCGGCAAACCAAGTTCATCGCGAACCCGCTGCAAAATACGCAGCCCCTCTTCCAGTCCCGGGCCGCGAAAGCCGTTGCCACTGGTTCGGTTGGCCTTGTCAAAACTCGATTTGAAGACCACTGGCATGGCTACATCAGTGGCAATCTGCGCAATGCGTTCCGCTACGCGCATGGTGAACGCTTCACCTTCAATCACGCACGGTCCAGCAAACACCGCCAAAGACTGGGTGTTTCCAATGTCATAATCACGGATGCGGACAGTTCGCTGTGTATTCACCAAAGCCCCCAAAATCAAAAAAAGGCGCGAATCATAGCAGAAAACGAAAAATGCGCCATACGGGTTTCGCTAATGTCGCGGGAAACGAGTGTACATGCCATATGACGTGGATGTTACAAAACGTACAGTCACTCCATGGTCTATGCGTCTATGGTATGGGCGATCAATCCAGTAGATAATGAAGTTGCAGGGCGTAACCGGAAATTTGTCCATGGTTTTTGGAAAAATTACGTCTGCTGGTGTAGCGGGTATATTCAAAACCCACTGAAAAAGTATCCTGGATATGCACCTTGAAGCCGGCACCGTAGCTGAGACCACTTTTACTCGTTGTTTTGGCAACGCCGCCATTAACGTAGCGCAGTTTGCCCGAGGAAATGCCAAACATGGCATAAAGGTGACCGTGGTGTTCAACAGGGAACTGGGGCCGTATCAGCATGCTGCTTAGGCCATCGATGCTAACGCTGTGACCAGCCCAGTTCGCGCCATTGCGTTTCAGTGTGCTGCTGCCACCACGGCCATAGCGAAACTCAAGGGAAAGATAGGGATTAAGGTCAGCAGCAACGCTCAGATAACCGCCAAATGCCGAATTTCCCTTAATGGCCGCCCCTGTGGCATCATGGCCATAGTCCACGCCGAAGTTGCCCAGGCCCACGCCGGTATAAACCTTGATGTTTTCAGCCGCCGCCGGAGTGGCATATAATGCCAGTGCTGTCAGTAATACCATGCGGTAATTGGAAGGTGTGTTCATAATGGATACTCCTTATGCCTGCAACAGGCGACGAACTTCGGATTCGTCCGCATCAATGGTAACAGGCTGAGGGACATTGCGCATCGCCGTATCCGGATCCTTCAGGCCGTTGCCCGTCAGTGTACAGACAATACGTGCCCCCGGTTTGAAATAGCCCGCCTTGTTGAGTTTGATAATACCGGCAACTGAGGCGGCTGATGCTGGTTCGCAAAACACGCCTTCTAGCGATGCCAGCATATTGTAGGCTTCGAGAATTTCTTCATCGGTAACGGCGTCAATGCGCCCGCCTGACTGATCCCTGGCTTCTTCTGCCTGCGTCCAGGAGGCAGGCTTGCCGATGCGAATGGCTGTAGCCACGGTTTCAGGGTGTTCCACAGGCGCGCCATTGACGATGGGCGCTGCGCCAGCGGCCTGAAAACCGAGCATGGCCGGCAGAGTTTTGGCAATGCGCCGCTCATGGTATTCACGG
>WFOJ01000063.1 GCA_015488125.1 Mariprofundaceae bacterium | reverse complement strand
GCAGCCATGACGGAACATACTCGCCAAATGGCACCAGATGATGCTTGCCGACAAACTGTCGCTGACCATTGGCGAACGCATACATACCGGATTCGGCCTGATGATCTCCACGCAGACGATCGCCGCCGTAGAGCACGGGCCGCTGCCATGCCTGCATGCGTTGTCGCAGCCAGTCATCGGCAGCCGGAAGTTGCGAAGGAAAAAAGGGTACGGCTGATTCCGGCCACACAATCACATCGACCTGCGCCGCAAGCTGGCCGGAAAGGCGCAGATAACGGTTTAGCGTTTCCTGCAAAAAATCAGCATCCCATTTTCGATCCTGCGGGATATTGCCCTGCACCAGGGCCGCGTGCATGACCGGGCCATCATCAGTAGGTGGCTCAGGTGCCAGGGTGGCCAGCAGTGCCACACAGCCAAGGCCAGCAGCGCTTAGTCGTGGATGCCGTGGCAGCAATGCCAGCGCCACCACGCACAAGGCGGGTAATATGGCTCCCCCATAAACGCCAGCGACGCTCAACCAGGTGACAGCAGGTGTATCCAGCAACAGATTGCCAAAAGCTGTCCACGGCAGACCGGTGAACAAATGACCGCGCAGCCACTCCAGACCAGCCACCGTCAGTGGAAACAGCCATAACAGGGTGGCTGGCGACGAGGAAAAACGCACGCTTAATCCCATCCACAAGGCGGGAAACACACCCATCACCCCGCCGATCAGGGCGATCACCAGCACGCCCACAGGCCATGGCAGACCGCCATAGGTGGCGAAGGTAGGGATCAGCCACCAGGCTCCGACACCGAACCAGCCCATACCAAAACACCAGCCATGCACAAAAGGACGGGATTGCCGGGCTAGCCAGAGCACAATAGCGGGCAGCGCAATCCCCAACCACCACCAGTTCTGCGGTGAAAACGCATACGGCATCAGCGCGCCAGCCAGCAGGGCCAGCGGCAGGCTGAGCCAGCCAGGATGAACAGAGGTTACGGCCAGCTTCCCGCTCCCTGACGCAGTAATTGCTGATCACCATCACACAGATTGATAATGGTGCTCGGCTCCATACCCCCCCAACCAGCGTCCAGCAATACGGCATGGTCGTAATGGGCCAGACGCATGGCGATATGTTCGGGATCATTGGCCGGGAATTCTTCATCGGGAAACTGCATGGTGGTGGCCAGCAATGGTTCGCCAAGCTGCTGTTGTAACATCTGGCATACGGTTGTGCCGGGAATGCGAATGCCGATTTCCTTGCGCTTGCTCAGCACCTTGCGCGGCACTCTGGAGTTGGCAGGTAAAATAAAGGTGTAAGGGCCGGGCAGATAATGCCTGAGCAGGCGGTGATTGTGGTTATCAATTTTAACGAATTGCGCTGCCTGTGAAAGATCCTCGCACATCAGTGACCACAGGTGACGAGTATCCAGCAGGCGTAGCTGGCTTACTTGCTGCCGGGCCTTCACCGACTGGCATAGCATGACCATGGCGTAGGTGGTTTCTGTCGGGATAACGGCAAAGCCGCCCTGCTCAAGGATGTTGGCCGCCTGCCGGATCAGACGAACAGGTGGGCGATCCGGGTGGATGCGCAAATGTTCAAAAGCCATGGTTTAGCTCCATCTCAGTAACGGCAGTTCCAGCGGTGATTGGTCAGACGGGGGGATGATATAACGCAGTTCCATGTGCTGAACAGCCAGCGGCATACATAGCGCCAGCACATGGCTGGCATCCAGGCGCAGCAGTCGGAACTGCCAGTGTTCCGTGTGTTCGCCGCTGACCATGATACGCGTTGCTGTCGTCAGATCAAACTTCGCTGTGCGCAGCGATTGCGCCAGCCCCTTGCCAATCGCCTTGATCCAGGCCTCTTTCAGCGTCCATAGCGAAAAAAAATACTCGCTGCGGCGGCTTTCATCCAGTTGCTGTAACGCCTGGTATTCATCAGGGTGAAAAAATGCACGCGCTACCCCTGCGATGTCCACACGACGGCGGCTGCATTCAACATCCACACCAATTTCACCCGCCTGAGCAACAGCTATCACCACCCAGTCATCCGTATGGGAAATATTAAAATACAGCTTGCCATGGCAGGGCGCAAGGCGCGGTTTTCCCCAGCGATCCCGCTGCACTGCCAGCTGCTCATGCGGCATGCCGGTGCAGTGACTCAGTACTGTTTTCTCCAGCGCCCGGGTAAGGATGTACACACGCCGATGCTGCGCAAAACGAAAACGCGCTGCACGCTGTTGTTCCTCTGCTGTCAGCCATTGTTGCCAGCTACCGATCAGTGTTTCACTGGCCTTTTGCACAGGACTGGCCCAGAGTTGCAGGCAGCAGGCGGTACTCAGAGCAGTTCATCCTCCAGTTTCAGCTTCCGCATCAGGGTGATCAGGCGTTCATATGGCTCGCCGCTCATGGCCATCAGTGGCAGGCGCAATACATGATCCATCCAGCCCAGCGCATGGCAGGCAGCCTTCACCGGAATCGGGTTGGCCTGACAAAACAATATGTCTGATAACGGTTGCAGGGCGCGATATGCCTGCCTGGCTGCTGCCAGATTACCATCAGCCATATGGTGCGTTACCATGCCCATGGTGCGCGGTGCAATATTGGAGACCACGGAGATCACGCCGCGTCCGCCAGCAGCCATGAACGGCAGCACGCTGGCATCATCGCCGGAATAAAATTCAAAATCATCGCGGCAGGCATTGATGGTGGCTGTCAATCGCCCCATATCCCCCGTGGCATCCTTGATGCCAACAACATTGGGCAATTCGGCCAGCGTCGCGACAGTTTCAGGCAATAAATCACACTGGGTTCGTCCCGGTACGTTGTAAAGAATGATCGGAATATGAACGGCATCATGAATCTGCTGATAATGCGCAATCAGTCCCTGCTGTGTCGGCTTGTTGTAATAAGGCGTAATCACCAGCGCTGCATCAGCCCCTGCCTCTTTGGCAGAGCGTGTCAGCTCGATTGATTCTGCTGTGTTATTGCTGCCGGTACCAGCAATCGTGGCTACCCTGCCATTGATATGGCGCACGCTGAGTTCAATCAGGTGTTTGTGTTCAGCCATGCTGAGCGTCGCTGCTTCACCCGTCGTGCCGGCGATGACAAGCCCATCGACGCCAGCTGCAATCTGACGATCAATAAGTGCCAGAAAACGTTCTTCATCAATTTCACAACGTCCGCTTTCACTTATGCGAAAAGGCGTTACCAGCGCTGTCATTACACCGTGAAACATGGTCACCTCCGAGGGGGGCAATGCTAGGCTGTGTTGGCATTTCAGTCCACACCGCTGCTGATTGCAGTGCCAACACAGTTGAGCTATTGGAACACCATCGCTACTTCAGTTTTTTCGGATCAAGTATTGGCAATACAGCGTTATGATAATAACAGTACGAACAGGCAAGATCCGTGAACAAGTTGCTTTCAGGTGCTACCACCGTATTCGGGTTGTTCAGAGTAATCCGTTCAGGTACAGCGGTCAGGGAAACGGCGATATACTTGACAACTATATCGCTATCTTCAGGAGGAATAGCGATTATAGCCAGAAAAGACTCAGTCAGAGGCAGTGCTGGACAGTGTTGCGATATGCGTGGCAACAATTGCATCACAGGCACCATATGCTCATGCCATTGGATGAGTTGATGGCAACAGGAGCGAGCCAGCGGCAGGCTGTACAGTGCCTGTTGGTTCAATGTATGCGGGTCAAGAACAGCACGCAATACATAAGGACTCAGACCCATTTGGTATCCCTGGCCAATATCCAGCAGCCATGCCTGCATCATGGTAATGTGCACATATCCGGACAACAGGGGCGATTCATGAGGAACAACATCCCGTTGTTTTTCATACTTCAGAATTCACCGCAGGTGCGCCAGCGCCAGTAATTGTGCTGTGGAACATACACAGGCAAGTTTATCGTGTATTCGGCAAAGCGCTGAGAAAGGTGGTAACCCGTCATAGCAAACAGAAGGCACGGCATAAAGGCTGATATTGTCGTCCGGTGCGATGAACTCCAGATGCTGGCAGGCGATGGAAAAGGGTTGGGATGGATGGTCGAACAGGGCAAACAGACGCGCTGCACCGGTCAGTTTTTCAGGCAGTGAGATCAGAGGGTAAGTTTCAGGTGCAGATGCATGTCCGACTTGCTGAACTCCTGCCAGCTGTTTTCGTGGCAGCAGAAAATTGAATTCCCCCAGTTCCAGCCATACATGGTCCACAGATACTGTGCTCATGACTTACCAGCCGACAGCAGGCGTTCTGTTAGTGCCAGCAATTCATCTTCCTGATAAGGCTTGACCAGATAATGACTGACACCTGCTTGTGCGGCGCGCTGACGGTGCTTCTCAGTTGCTCGTGAAGTAATCATGATAATTGGTGTTGCCTGCATATGTGCCTGTCTGCGTATATAACTGCTAAGTTCAAGTCCGTTCATGCGTGGAAGTTCAAGATCAAGCAATATGATGTCCGGCAGCGTCTGCTCAAGCAGCTCAATGGCCTCTATACCATCAATGGCCAGCACGGTTTTATAGCCCGTATCCTGCATCAGTGAAGCAAGCGTCCGACGAACGCTGAGTGAATCATCGACAATCATCACCGTGGTTTCCCGTGCCTGCTCTTTGGCATACGTTTTTTTCTCCTGTGCCAGTGTGTTGACAACATTTCCAGTCACGTTGGGAGTGCTTATCAGACGAGACAGATCAAGCACGGAGACTACCCGGCTGTCGTTCAGGATGCTTACACCGGATACACCGGGCATGGGCGGAAAAAAACGTCCTGAATGTTTCATGATCAGCTCATGACACCCCAGGATGTGTTCAACCATGACCACATGTTCTTTTTCCTGGTGGCGAATCATCAGGGGGACGTTTTGTTGCACACCGGGTTTTGCCTCTGTTCCCCACAGTAAATAATTCAGTGTATGCACAGGCAACAGTGCATCATTGATCAGGTAGTTGCACTGATTCCCGATCTGGCGAAGCTCCCCCTCACCAGGATTAAGTACGCGCACCACATCACGCGAGGGAATGGCATAGCTTTGCTGTTCGGATTCCACCAACAGGGCATGAATCGTCGTCAGCGTTACCGGCAAACGAATTTCAATGCGCAGGCCACCAGTTGTCACGGGCAGCAGGCGAATGCGCCCCTTCAGTTTCGAGACAATTTGCAGCACAATATCCAGCCCGAAGCCTCGCCCGGAAATCTGGGTTACTTCGTCACGGGTAGAGAAACCGGTCTGCAAAGTCAGCCTGGCCAGTTCTTCGTCGCTCATGGGGGTTCGAGTATCAAGCATACCTCTGGCTTCTGCTTTGCTGCGAATGGCGGTAAAATCCAGCCCCTGTCCGTCATCCTCGCAACAAATCAGCACATCATGTGTCGGATGTGATATACTGAGACGAATCCGGCCTTCCCGTGGTTTACCTGCCTGTTCACGAACTTCAGGGGATTCAATGCCGTGATCAACAGCATTACGCAGAATATGCAACAGTGCATCGGCGAGGCGATGCAGCACCTCGGTATCAACCATCAGATCCATACCACTGCATTCGAGCGTTACCAGCTTGCCTGTTTTGCGAGCAGTCTGGCGAACAATGCGTTGCAAACGCATTTCCAGGGTTGAAAAGGGTGTCATGCGCGTTTGCAGAATGTGTTCCTGTAAATTCCGTTGCAGTCGCTCACGGCTGATCAGGTGCGCGTCCATGGCGGCCATTTCCTGTTGCAGTCCTTCACTTATGGCGCGACTATCGGCAATGGATTCAAGCAAACGGCTAATGCCAGAATGCAGTTCATTATACTGATCAAGTTCCAGTGGATCAAAATCGTCGTTCTGCTCAACCTGTCGCTGTATCAATCCCATGCCCCGGGCGGTCAGGCGTTCTTCCAGTTCCAGACCAATCTGACAGGCACGATGTTCCAGTTGTACCTGCTGCTTAAACTGATGATTCAGTTGATCAAAACGATTGCGCATCTGCCCAATGGCAATGGTGATTTCCCCTACCTGACGTAACAATTGATCTACCACGCGGTAAGGGATATGCAGGTATTCCTCGCCTTCCTGGGCAGCCACAGATGTACTGGCTTTTTCAGCAGCTTCAGAAGGTAGAGGAGGCACCTCACCATCGCTTTCCGGCAAGGGTTCAGCGGCTACTTCCTGCAGTGATTCACCAGCCTGTATGCGTTGCCACCAGTGAGCCAGTTGTTGCAATAGCTGTAGTGCATGCCCGGGTGCTTCCTCACGCCCCTGAATATGCTCGACCATTACTTCCAGACAGTCCACAACATCCATCAGCAGCACCAGCAGGGCCTGCGGTGGCACCTGATTTTGTTGGTAAAAATGCTCAATCAGATCTTCAACGTGATGCATCAGGTTGGCAATCCCACGAAAACCGGTGGTATTGGCGGCTCCTTTGAGAGTGTGCGCAATGCGCTGAACTTTGGCCATCATCGTTTGATCGCACTGGCCAGCCATCATTTGCTGTACTGCTGTCGTCAGAGCTGCGGCATGCCCTTCAGCTTCGCGGAAAAAGGCCTGTAACACCTCCGGATGCACATCGTCATCGGGATGCAAATCCATATCAGCAGCTGTCAGAGTATGGATCGTCGGCGTATCGGCGGTAGCTGGTCGGCTGACGACTTGTTGTTCATCCTGCCAGATTGCTGCGTTGTCAAGAAAGAAGCGTAAATCGTCAAAGCATTCGCTGTTCAGCGCTTGGCAAAACAATAGCGACCAGCCATCAAGGCGCTCGGCCCATTGTCGGCCTGCAGCCTCACCATCTATATGCATCTGCTGTAAATACGTAGCGAAACGCTGACAGCAATCTGCCAGTTCCGGCAATGGATGCAGGCGATGCATTTCCTCACAAGTGATCAGTAAATCCTGCCAGGCATCACGAAAATGAAACAGAATATCGGCACTGGCATCCGGCACGGCCATCAGCTCAACGGCACTACCCATATCATTCACCGCATGCAGTAGTTCTTCACGGAAGGCGGCAAACATCGCCTGATTGCCATCGTCTTCGGACATTTGTTGTGTACTCTGCAATGCCTTGTGCTTTTCCAGTTCATCGGCCACATGCATCAGCTGTTCATCATTCAGCGGTACCGGCCAGCAATCAGCGACAAGAAATGGTAACAATTCATGTATCGCTTCATCGCTCAATGGTTCTTTCAATACCCTGTGAATCATTTGTGGCCAGGCAAGCAACAAACGGCTGATGTGGCCGACCATGTCACGATCAGCCTCGGAATGATCCATCCAGTGATCAATATTCTGCATGGCATGATCAGCCAACAATTGCAGCAGCCGGGGAGCATCAGGATGCAGTGCGTCTTCAATCACCTGCAACCAGCGCGAACACAGTGCCAGCCGCAAATCATTCGCTGCATTCGATTGTTCGCGCATCTGTGCATATTCTGCCACATTCACCTGCATCCACGCTTCCAACGAGTGAACGAAGCGATTGATCACGGTATACTGCGTATGCATCAGGCCGCAGGTTTAACTCAGCTTAAAGCTGCCGATGGACTGGCGCAACTGAAGGGCGAAGTTCGTGAGTTGCCTGGTTTCCTGATATTGTGCCCGAATTTTCTCGCTTGTTTGTTCCGATTTGCCATGTAATCCCTCGGCATCCTGGCGCAAAGACTGGCCGATATTGGCCTGTTCTGTGGAATCTCTGGCGATACGCGCCATGGCTTCAGCCATCTGTTCGGTGATCTGATCCGATTCGCGCATAATACGTCTGGCTTCATCAGCCAGCTTGCTACCGGATACCACCTGTTCAATGGCGCGGGACATGGTTTCCGAGGCATCCAGCGTTTCGATCTGGATGTTTTTCACCAGTGTGGCGATTTGTGCGGTGGCATGGCGCGAACTTTCAGCAAGACGCTGAACCTCTTCGGCGACCACCGAAAAGCCACGCCCGGCATCGCCAGCAGCAGCGGCCTGAATGCTGGCATTGATGGAAAGCACATGTGTGCGTTCGGCAATGGTGTTGATAATGTCGGTAATACTGCTGATTTCCTGCGAGCGTTCGCCCAGACGCTTGATACGTTTCTCTGTTTCGTGAATAACTTCTCGAATATCATGCATACCGGTGGCAGCACGTCCTACCGTATTATGTGCCAGCTGTACATGTTGACGCGCTTGTTGAGCAATATCATTGCTGGACCTGGCGATTTCAGAAATATCGCTGAGCGATTGCGATGCTTCGGCCAGACGGTTAACCATGCGTACCAGTTCCTTCCGCTCCTCGCCGGAAAGTGTGTTCACATCATCGGCCAGATGCGCCAGTGAATCCGAACTGGCACCGACATCATCCGAGATTTTCTGTACGCTACGCATCATATCGGAGATTTCCTCAGTCATCAGATTCAGCGAGTCTGCCACCGGGCCGATAATATCCTCCGTGACCGGTACATTCACCGTAAGGTTGCGTTCACTGAGTTCCGATACAGCCTCCAGCACCCTGATGATGTTCTGATTCAGCGCTTTACTGGCTTCTTCCGAGCGCAGAAATTCGGCACGTTCATCTACCATCGCATTGATAGCATCGCCGAGTGACTGATACTCATCGCCGGTTTTTAGCTGACAGCGGGCATCATAATCCCCTTCATTCAGGCGCTTCACGGTATCTTCAATCACGGCCAGCGGGCGGGTCAGTTGCCGTGCCAGTATAATGGCCAGCAAGATAGCAACGAAAATCACAATCAGCGCCACGGTCCAGGCAGTGCTGCTGATTGCCTGCTTCAGTTCAGCCACCGGTGCCATCGCCTCACGCAGGCTCATTTGCGCCAGAATCGCCCAATTCAGGCCATAAATGCTGATCGGACTGTAGGCTGTCAGCACCTTATCCCCCAGATAATTCACTTCGTTGACGATACCAGATGCGCCTTGCAAGGCACGCCTGACCGATTCACTGTGAATGTCGATTTTACCCGTGCTGCTGCCGTTAACGCGCATTTGCTCAAGCGCTGTATCGGAAATACCCTTGTTTTTCATGTTTCTGGCAAAGTCTTCTCGATGTTCCAGAAACGGACGCACATCCGAGGCCAGCCTGTTATCTTCATTGACCAGATACACCTCACCTGTTTTGCCCAGACCAACATCTGCCCAGCCCTGGTGATTCGTCAGGATGTCGGTGATCACCGAGTCAGACAACTGAACGATAAGGTAGCCGACCAGACGCTGACCATAGAAAGCATCTTTTTTGATGTTTCTCAGGGTATCGTCTTTCGCTACGGTTTCATAAACGGGGACACCGGCAAAACCAGTCAGGGCATGATAAGACGGGCCGTAATCGTTGAAGTTTTCCAGTGCAAATGTCAGCGAAGGATTTTCTTTCAGGCGGCGATACAACCGGCCAAGAGGCGTGTTTTCCAGTGCCGTGCCACTCAGTTTCATGGCGTAATCCGAGTGCTTCTTCACGCTGTAAATAATACGGCTGCTTTTCGCATCCACCAGATACAAATCCCGAAAACCAAGCTTTTGAATCAGTTTGCGATAGCCGGGGTGATTTTGTTTATGGAATGCATCGTAGGGTAACCGGTCGGCAATCGGTTCCAGCATTTTGTCTTTTTCATCCACCGACTGAGTGTTGGATTTGATATAGCGGAATTGCAAGGCTGTTGCCACATCATCCAGACCGGAAGCAATGGCTTTCAGGTCGGGACGTTCACCGGCATTTTTTTGGGCGTAAAATTTGCTGTACTCACGGCTATAATAACGCATCAGTTGCTTGCGATAGCCTTCAAGTTCCAGTGCCGATGGCGGCTCGCGATCCCCATAATCATCGCTGTAATCCATCAGTGTGCGTTCGAAGTTCAACATTGCCTGAACCGTGCCTGAAGAAGCGGCTATGGCGGATAATTCATTTTTTAGGCCGTTAAAGTAGTTGATCAGCTCTTCTTTTTTACTGTCTCGCAATGCTCCCAGTAACTTATGTGTCTGGTCAGTAGCAATTATCGTACCTTCGTCAATAGCGCGTTCGCCAAGAAAAGTATTGGCCGCAATTACTGGCATAATGGCCAGCATCAGCGAAGAAATCAAAATCTTGTTTTTTACACTGGTGTGTGTGATGCGTTGCCACCAGTGATCTGATGAAACAGTGGAAGAAAGGGATGACATAAAAGTCCTCAGCAGTCTGTGGGTTGGGGGGTGTTCAGTGCATCAAGCAACTGTGCAATATCAATATCAAGAATAATCAATTCATTCAGCAGAAATGATTGCCGCACGCAGGCGGAGACAAGGGCAGGCAGACGGATCGTCTGATAATTCAACAATTCATTTCGGCGCAGGCGGGCGGGCAACTGATCCATGTAAAAAGCAGCCATGGCATCATCCTGGCCGTAAACAAACAGGGCATGCTGACGCATCCCTTCATGATTTACGCCAAGGCAGGCATGAAGATCGAATACCGGTACCACGTTGCCACGTACATTCACCGCACCGGCAAGCGCTCTGTGTTGGCCGGGAATGCGATGCAATGGTGGCGTTGGTTCAAGCACTTCACCCACCAGTTCGTCAGCAAGTATCAGACCGTAACAACCGATACGAAGATAGTGTGCAATGTCACCGGATGATGACTGCATGCTCTGCCGGACCAGCTGATCATCAAGATCTGCGCCCAGTTGCAGCGCCTCCGGCAGTGATAGCATGGTAGGCATACCTGTCGTCTCAAACGGTGAGCAACTGCGCCAGTACATCGTGTTCTGCCGCAGGCTTGACCAGGTAGCCATTGCATCCCTGACGCATGGCCCACATTTTATCAGCTTCCTCTTTTTTACTGGTGACAAAAAAGATGGGTACGTTTTTGGTGGCTTCATTTTTGCGCAGCTGGCGACAGGTGCGGTAGCCGTCCATGTCCGGCATAATGACATCAAGAAAGATGGCATCCGGTATTTCTTCACTAACTTTTTCTATCGCTTCAATACCGGATCTGGCGGTGCGCACTTTGTGCCCGGCGGCCCGCAAAATACTTTCGAGATTGACCCGATCTGTCGGTGAATCATCGACCACAAGAATATTACGACGCATGATATACTCCTTATGTATGCCGGAATCAGGCTTAGGAAGCCGCGAAGGCCGTAGCGTTGATCAGTGCACCATTACCGGTCATCGGCGTGTGGCTGAATAAATGCTTCGCCAGCACATGCTGTAACTGAGCCCTGGAAGCCGGTTTAATGATATACTGGTCGCACTTTGCCATACGCCCACGTACCTTGCTGAGGATAGAATCACGAGCAGTCAGCAGCACCACAGGTAGTGCCGGGCATCTGTTTTTTATTTCCAGACAGGCATCATAACCATCCTTGTTGCCAGGCATCAGCACATCCATAAAAATCAGGTCATAATCATGCTGCACATACATCTGCAATGCCTGCTCAGCATTGCTGGCTGTTTCAAGTTGAACATCTGCATCAGCAAGTTTGTGGCATATATCAGCGCGCACTGAAGCACTGTCATCGACAACCAGCACCCTGTAACCTGCAGCCGTCATTTGGCGGATTTCGCTGTTTCTGGTCTGAAGCGACCGCCAAATGGTTTCCGCTACCTGTGAAAAATTCATCGGACGAAATACAACCCGGCATTCCGGACGCTGATGTTCAGGGTGTGGCGTTTCTCCGCGATCGTACACCAGTACACAAGGCGTTATGCTGTTGTTATAAGCAGTTAGTGCTGCATCCACCGCAGGCTGTTGCTGTATATTGTGCATATTCACCAGTGCCAGATCTACCCGCCTTCCTTCATTGACAATGGATAACAGATCAAAGGAAACATCATGTTGTCGCTCAAGACGGGTCAAAAAACTTTGCAATACCATTCGTTCAGAAGATCTGAAACCAACCAGATGAATGGTGTATTTTTTTTGATTCATATGCAGCCTCCCGGGTGCTGTTGATGAGGTGCCGATCCGTTCCGTTTTTGCGAAAAGCAAAAAAACGAGGGATGACGGATGGGTACGGCGCGTTCACTTCCTCAGACGGATACTCCACAGCAATATGGCAGGCATATGACAATACATATGACAGATGGATTCAGAATCCATTTGGCCTTTTCGTTTGTTATGAACGGAATTATTGAGGACGGACTGATAGATTTCACTCATCTTTTGAGGCGGTGCGCCGATTTGCTGAACGGGCAGGCTTGATGCCATATATTGAGGTGAGCGCAGGCTTTCATATCATACCGGGGAGCGAGAAGCCAACAAGCAGAACATCAGGTTCTCGAATCTAACTCAGCAGCACGAACTGAGATGTGAACACAGCCTGCTGATCTGTTAAGCAGTCAGTCCATACCCCTGTCAAGTCGCAAATTTGTCAATGGCCAGCGAAATTGTGGTAATCAGAACACGGTGCATAACCTGGGTGTAGGAAAAAACAGGTGTCGCTTGACTCGCCGTGCAAACGTATACAATCGCGGCGCGTTCATTGCGAACAGATCATTATGACGACGCGTGACTGGCCACTGGTATTGGCTACCGCCTTCGGAGAAAGGAATCAACATGACAAGAAAACATAATTTCAGCGCTGGCCCGGCGATGCTGCCTGCGGCAGTGATTGAGCGTGCCCAGCGGGAAATGGCAGACTGGAATAATTCTGGCATGTCGGTGATGGAAATGAGCCATCGTGGCAAGGAGTTTATGTCTATCGCCAGCACCGCCGAGCAAACCTTGCGTGAACTTATGGCTATTCCCGAGAACTACAAGGTGTTGTTTTTGCAGGGCGGGGCATCTGCTCAGTTTGCCATGGTGCCGCTGAATTTGTTGGGTGAAAACAATACGGCGGATTACCTGAATACCGGTATGTGGTCAAAAAAAGCCATTGCCGAAGCCAAACGTTACTGTGATGTGCATATTGCCGCTGACACCTCGGCTGATGGCTTTACCAGCGTGCCGACACAGGATGCCTTGCAACTGAACCCTGATGCTGCCTATGTGCATTACACGCCTAATGAAACCATTGGTGGCGTTGAGTTTGATTATATCCCGGACACCGGTGATGTGCCATTGGTCGCGGATATGTCTTCGACGATTCTCTCCCGTCCTGTTGATGTGACAAAATTTGGTGTCATCTATGCCGGCGCGCAAAAAAATATTGGTCCGGCAGGCCTGACGATTGTGATCATCCGCGAAGATTTGCTCGGCAAGGCCAAAGATTTCACCCCGACCATGTTCAATTACGCCACCCATGCCAGCAGCGGTTCCATGTACAATACCCCGCCGACGTATAGCTGGTATATTGCCGGTCTGGTGTTTGAATGGCTGCGCGAACAGGGTGGACTTGAAGCCATGGCCATCATCAACCAACGGAAGGCTGAAAAATTATATGCTGCCATTGATGGCAGCGATTTTTACAACAGTCCGGTGGCTG
>WFOJ01000062.1 GCA_015488125.1 Mariprofundaceae bacterium | reverse complement strand
GTCGGACTTTGATCAATCTACTACGAAAAAGCGGATATTGGCCAAATTTTCGCCCTGTCTTTGTTAAATAGCGCTGCTATTCGCCGCAAACAGGTCGTATATTTGACTCAATCCCGCTATTTCTCGTGACGATTGCCAAAGTCCGACAGACACCTGGCTTACCTGATCGCCCTGGCGGCACGAAGACGCGGACGAGACTCCACCGCCAGCCAGCGCTGAATGCTGGTCTGGTCGAACTTCATCCGGAAATCAATATACACGCCACGGGTGGTGTAACCGGCACCGGCATAATCGCGGGAATCAAAGCCATGGCCATTATAACCAACAGAAACCCACATATCATCCATCAGATGATGGCCCACGGCTACCCCGAAACTGCTGAGCAACTGCGCATCCTGCCAGCTATGCAATAAAGCACCTTGCAGGGAAACATCCCAGTCGTGGCTGATATCGTAACGCCAGCGACCGAACACAAAGTCAGTGATGCCACTGAAAGGCCGCTGACTGATGTTTTGCCGCGCCCATTTGATACCGTGATGGAATTCCCATTGCTGTTTCGGACCATATTGCCAGTTGGCGTGGATATTATTGATATAATTCCACGACAACTGTTTTAACACCCCGTTATCACTGGCGGCATAATTCACATCAAGGCGATCAAACAACATCAGGCCATCATAATCCGGCCGCCAGGCAGCGCCCAGTGAGGTCAGCACACTGGTCTGAAAGGTGCCGATCACATTGCGACTGTGGGTTGCCGCAGTGCTCCATGAAAGGCCAAGCGCCGGTCTGGGTTTCCCCTGAATGCCCGAACTGACACTCCAGCTTCGCGTCGTAACCGAAACGCGATGTTCCAGCCTGTTGTTCCAGCGCCAGCCTTCGGGGGCATAATTGATGCCCAGCGAAATGGCATTATAATCATTGCCGTCACCAGAGGCCAGCGGCGTGGTGGGGTTAATACCTGTTGTGCCGGGGTGTTTCAGCGTCTGTGAGCGGTCAAGGCCAATATCGACCTGCCATTGATCCGTCACTGTCCATTGCTGCTTCATGCCGATATTGGCAAAGCTTCGTGTGCCGTTGGCATCCAGCGATTGCCTGTATTGGGTCAGCAACTGACCGCCGCTCCATGGCGAGGCCTTCAGACCAAGCCGCATGGTGGATGAGTTTTGCAGCGTGCCCTGTGTCCACTCCTGAGCAACATCCAAACCGATTTTTTCCGACAGCATATAGCTGGCGCCCGCCGTTGTGCGGGTGGGATAATCCGCGCTCGTCGTGCCGCCGGGTAAAGCCTGATCACGGCCAAAGCGCAACGTCAGGCGATTGCCAATCATGGTACTGCCGCTGGCCGAAAGCAGGCGTGAAATATTGCGCTGCCCTGTACTGAGAATATCCCTGGCTGTATTCACGCCCACAGCAAGGCTATGCTCCTTGTATTTCCAGTTGAGCTGATTATTCAGGGTATCGCGGATACTTCCGGTGTTCATATTCTGTTGCCGGGAAGCGGCAGCGGCCAGCGACCATTGATCGGTAAACTTGTAGGTAACATCACCGCCCAGTTTTCTCGTGCCGTTTTCACTGCCTTGCTGCTGACCAATGCCAAAGCCATTCTGCATCTGACGCACATAGGCAGAACTGCTGACCTTTTTGCCCAGTTGCGTGGCCTTGATGGTATAGGCATTGGCCTGCACCACTGTTTGTGGCGTAGCGCCGCTGCGCGAACGGGCGACTTCCGCCTTGATCTCGGTGGAACTGCCAAGCTCCAGCGTGGCATCAGCAGCCATCACCTTGTTGCGGTGATACAATTGTCCTTCCTGCACATACGTCGAGCCAATTTCCAAACCATCCAGCGGTCTGGCATACAACCGGCCACCGGCATTGACAAACTGATCCTGGCGATCATTGGCTTCATATTCCACCACAATATAGATCGGATTCAGTCCGGCATCACGCGACTGCACCGGCGATTTGAAAAACAGCGTGCCTGCCTGATAGTCAATATCGTAGTCCACAAAGCGCTGCATCTGCGTGCTGTTGAGAATATTCTGGCTTTGAAAACGATCCCGGGTTTCTATGCGCAGGGTTTCGCTGCCGGTAATAATATTCTGACGACTGAGATGATACAAGCCACTGGTGCCATTGCCGCGCAACTCATCCTTGATATAAGACTGACTGGTACGGGCGGCAAAAGCGGTATAGCCATAGCGCTTTTCTTTCAATTCGGATTTCAGGCCATTCATGGTGCGCGTGTAACGTCCCAGTTCGGTGATCGACAGACCAGTGTCGTAATCACCAAACATGGCATAAAATGTGCTTCGCTCAATTTTCAGGTACAGCTTTTTCTTCGAAGCGGCATCACTCTGGCGCAAGGTGGTATCACCATACAGCGTGTAGTACTGCGTTGGGTTGATGTATTGCTGCAAGCGGTTTTTATTGGCCCCGTCTGTTTTGGAACTGTCGTAAGCCATGGTCAGCAGGTATTTGCCGAGCACCTTGCCCTTGGCAAAAAAGGCCAGCTTGCCATCGCGGTAATAGCGGTCTGCCGATACCTGTTTGCCCACTGGCTGCACATGCCCGGCAAGCTGTTGCCAACCCAGCTTGCCATCAGCCAGCGCCACCAGAATCCAGTCGCGGTATTCAGGTGCGACGAACACTTCAATGCTGCGCTGCACATTATTATAACCAATATCGACGCGATGCGTGCCACTGATGCTGGTCGGCTTGAAACGCATCCAGCCATCGCGTTCGACCATCACCGACTTCAGCACGGCGGCATTGGCTTCTTCATCGCTCTGATACAGTTCGCGACGCGGCATGGGCAACAAATCGCCACCACGAAAATCAACTTCCGTTCTCGCCTCAATGGTTTGGCCATTCGCATCCAGCAATTGCACGCGAATTCTGACCGGCTTTTTGCCATCGGCAATATTCTCAGGGTCTGCCTCAAGAAAGCGAATGGCGGCAACCTCGCCCGTGCGAACAAACGTAAGCTGCTGCTTAAAGCGGGTGTTACCAAACGGGCCAAGCCCTTCCAGCAACAGCTGATGACTTCCCGGATCGCCCAGATCGACGCCAATAAAGGTGTACAGCGTTTTATCCGTGTCCGGATCCAGCGACTTAAAGCCAATGCGATCATTGGGCACCTGTTTGCCATCCAGCGAAAGGCGCAGTTTCAAACGTGAATCAAGGCGAACGCGGATGGCATTGATGCGATGCGGTACCCCCTGGCCCTCCTTCAGCGATAAAATACCATCTTGTTGCTGTGTTTTGACGGGGCTGGCCGCCGCAGGCGTGTCCGCCTTGTTGGCCCCCTGATCATCCCAGGAGCCAACAGCCTTGCCACTGGCTTCAGCATGGGTTTTCACCAGCGCCACGGAAAAAACACGCTTGATTCGCACGGCATCCACATGCAGTTCCGCACGCCGGTTTTTCGCCCTGCCTTCAGCCGTGGTATTATCGGCCACCGGCTCGCTGTCCGCCTTGCCCTCGGCAGCAACAGCATCATCAGCAAGATTCAGCCGCTGCTGCAAATAATGCGCAATACTGGCAGCACGCGCTTCCGACAGGGCCTTGTTATCCGCAAACAGATGACGGTGACCGGGAGCGATACGCACATGATCGGTATGCCCTGTCACCTGTAGCCGGGTGACGCGCAGTCCCTGCAGTTCCTGCGCAATCGCGTCCAATGCCTGACGATCCACATCAGTCAGCTCTGCCTTCAGCGTATCAAAATGCACGTGCAGCGTAAAATCACGCTGTACATACTCCTCCAGCGAGACATCCTTCAGCGTTGCCGTGGCCATCCCTGTGCGTCCACGTGGCGTGCCCGGTGCGCTGTAACGCACATAGGCCACGCTTTCCTTCACGCCATCCTTGCGATGCTCCAGCGGCAACAGGCGCAGGCGAATATGTTGCCGCTGTTTTGCCGCCGTTAGCGGCCAGACATAGCCAATAATGGTGGCATCTGCCGGATGTTTCTGACCATCGAGTTCAGTGCTGTTCATATCCACTTGCCAGCCATCGGGCGGTGAATAAACGGCAACATATTTTTTCAGGCTGACGCCACCTTGCTGCTGCACATCAAGATCCACCCATACCCCCTGCTGCGCATCGCGCGACAGCGTCTGCGTAATGCGTACAGGGGTTGCCGGCGGTGCCGTGTGGAGGACGCGAAAATTCGCCCGCACCAGCGCCCCGGGCTGCGCATCCACGAACTGGGAGACCTTGTTGCCAGCAAAGCGCGTATTCGGCAAGGGCGCAGGGGTATAACGCTGATCAACACCATCAAGCTGCAACACATGCGTGCCGGGCACGATACCCTCAAAGTGATAATGGCCGTCCTTGTCCGTGGTGACATACGTGCCATCCTGCATATAAATACGCACCCCGGCCAGGCCCGGCTCATCAGCCTCATTCACGCCATTATCATTCTCATCAATAAAGACGCGACCAGCAATCAGCGTTTTCGCTGTCATCAGCGCATCGCCGACCAGCACGGTTGCCAGCGCTGTGTTTGAGCCGACCTGTACACCAATTGACATCCCCGTTGCCGAAGCGCTGTTGGTTGCCTCGCCCAGGGGGGTGGCAGCACCAATTTGCACCACATAATCGATTTTCGCTGTGGCACCGGCGGCAATCGAATACAGATCAAACTGCAAGCGCCGTCCATCCGGCGAAATGATCGGATCGGCAGCGGCATAGCCATCGATCACCGTAGTGCCCGGCTGATATTGCATGCCCTGTGGCAAATGATCCATCACCCGAACCGCAGTAGCAGGAAAATTCAGATTGGTGTTCTCCACCTGGATGTTATAGGCCACAAAATCGCCCACTGTCACCTGCGTACTGGCTGCGGATTTGCGTACAAACAGCGTGCTGCCCTTGGCATCCAGCGGAATATCAATGTGCATGGCCGGGCCGGGATTGATGCGGAAGACTTCACCGCGTGAACCAAGTGTCAGGGCAAACGGCGCGCCGGGCAATACCTGAATCACGGCATCACGTAACAACGTGGGAAAGCTGAAACCGGCAGGCGGCTGAATCCGAAACTGATATGTGCCCGGCGGCACAAAGGGATAGCGATAACCGCCGGGTGGAAACGTATAGACCTTCCCGGCAGCATCGGTCGTACTGCCGCCACTGGTAAGCGTGGCAGGATAAGCGCTGATACCATCATCACCAAACACCCGCGCAGGCTGCCCCGTTGCTGTATCAATCAGGGTAATTACCGCGCCATCGACCGGCCTGCCGTCATTGGTGCTGAATACCCGGCCAAAGGGGTCAACCAGCGAGGCCGCAGCAGTGGTATCCGTGCCATCACAACGATCCGTATAACGTGCATGCAGTTGTGAAGCACCGCTGACGGAAATTTGCCCGTTATTGAGCGTGGCAGTAGTGATCAGCACAGAAGGTACCATGCCGGTAAATACGCCACTGTTAGGCGTGGTTTCGCGCAGCGTCAGGGTTTCACGATCGCCGGTTGTTGAATCACTGAGCTGGACGCTGACCGTCTCTGTGGTGTAGGGGTCCAGGTTCTGGTCACCATCCTGCACCTGCAACCAGATATTTTCACCGGCATGATACACGCTTGCAGGCTGCAACACAGCCGGATTCACCAGGGTGTTCATCTGCATGAACTGCAGAACTGAGCGCGTCCGGCCGACAACCGTGAACGTGGCGCTTTGCACCGTCACACTGTTAATGGCATTGGCACTGAGCGTCGCCTGAATGATTTGATTGCCCACGGGTAAGGGGTTGGCAAGCGTTAAGGCAGCGACCAGGGTGGTGCTGGCCCCGGACGGCAGGCTGCCAGCCAGCGAAAAGCTGAGACCCCCTCCCGCTGTTGGCAA
Source organism: Mariprofundaceae bacterium (assembly GCA_015488125.1). Lineage (GTDB taxonomy): Bacteria > Pseudomonadota > Zetaproteobacteria > Mariprofundales > Mariprofundaceae > AB-137-C09. Next base: position 12,960 of record WFOJ01000062.1, on the reverse strand, counting down.
TACGCTATAACGCCCCGCCACGCTTGACGCGCTCAACCGTCCGTTGGCTGGCGCCGCCATATCCACCACCGCCTGTGTCAGCGGATTCAAACCGACATTGGTGACCGTCACATAAAGATCGACCATCGCGCCGGCGACAATACAGCTATTATTGGGAGTGATTTGTACGCTCAGCCTTGCCTGATCAAAGCTGGCGCCACTGGCATAGACGTTGACGCTGGCCTGCAACTGCACCGCCGGAGCATTGACCGCAGGCACATAGCCCATGCTGGCGGTATTGGTAATCAATTGCCGTGCACTGGCTGTGCCGCTGCCCAGCATGAGCAAAAGACACAGCCATAGCACCAAAGGCAAGGAGAGGTTGCGCGGTGTTATGCGCATAACGCCCTCAGTTGATGGTAACCTGGAACTCCACCGAAACTTCGGCTGCTGCGGCAGCAGGCGCAGCTATGGTTCCGGCAACTTGCCCCGTACTGTTCACAGGCATACCGCCGGCCTGTGCCAGCGGCGTTGTGCCATTCACATCTGCCACCGGTGTCAGCACGGCAAGCGCCGCATTGGGACCATCCGTGTCGATCCGGGTGGAACCAGCCACATAAGTGGTAAAGATGGGGATACTATCGCTGAATACAACACCGCTGATCGTCGTCCCTGCCGGCACGCTTGCCAGCAGGCGGTAGGTCAGCACATCCCCGGTCACCACATTGGGGGTGACCTGGGTAAAGGCGCCGCCATTAACGCTCACCCACTTCTGGAAACTGATACGCAGTACCGTGATCGTGCCGGTCGCAGCCGCCGAGGTCTGCCCATTGGATGATGCCGCCGTGATGCTGACCAGGTTGCTGCCCTGAGCGACGGCAGTAGCCACCGTGCCCATGCTCTGGCTGACGGTGAAACTGGCCTGTTCCGCCACCAGTGTGCCCAGTGGAATATTGGCCACCAATGGCGGTGACAGTGTGATCGTGCTGTTGCCGGTGGCACGATCAGTCACCGTGGCCACGGCATAGGTCTGGCCAAGAATCACCACTGTATCCGCCGCTGCGATGCCATTGACCTGCCCGTCGGCAACACCATCGGAGGGCACGGTCAGGGTGTTGCTGCCCGCAAGCGCCGGAACTGAAACAGCCGTCGCTCCCAACGGGATGAACGACGCCGAAGCCACAGCCGCCGCATTGGCCGTTACATTGCTCAGCGTGCTGGTCGGCGGATTGATGGTGTAATTATCCGGGCCATTGGCATTGGCCGTGATGGTGAAAGTCAGCGTTCCCGTTTGATGTTCTGCAACGGTCACATTATTGCCAGCCAGTGCCAGATTGGGCGCCGCCGTCACCAACGAAACCTTGACATCCACACTGGCCTGAATCGGCGCAGTCAGCCCGGCATAGGTCATGCTCGCGGTATTGGTGATCAAGGCATTGGCCGGTGCCACAGCCTGCGCTGTATGCGCCGCCAACAAGCAGCCAGTCAGCCACAGCAGGCAAGTCAGTGTTTTATTCATGCTCCACATGTATTCTGTTCCAAAGCGCTGTGCGCCCGCACAGCCAAAAAACTTCGCTCACCGCGATGACCTCACGCTACCATGAGGATTTATACAAAGATGTGATTTTTATCTGTTTCGTTTGTTACGTCGTTGAGCCGCTGACGCAGCCCAACCATAAGTCCCATAAGTTTTATACGTCCTATGGGACTTAGGGAGGATGCGATTGAGAAAACACGGGGCACGCCTTACGGCGCACCCCTACCGTATTATGTCAGCCTACACTGACAAAATACGTCAGTTCACCGTCACCTGGAAGGTCACCACCGCCGAAGCACCCGCTGCAATCGTGCCCGCTGGCTGACCCGTACTGTTGATCTGCAAGCCACCATTGGCACTGCTCAATGGCAGTGTGCCACCAGCGCCATCGGTTACCGCCACACCGTTCAGTGTGGTAGAGCCAGCCTTATAAGTGGTAAAGGCAGGCACCTCATCGGTCAGCACGTTACCGGTTGCCGCTGTCACACCCGTACCCTCGGTGGCTGTCAACTGGTACTCCAGCACATCGCCTGCCTGGGCATTAACACCTGTGGTCGCAAATGTGGTGACGCCCTGCGTCACATTGCGCACCTTTTTCACCAGCGTGACATTGGGAGAGAGCACCGTGGTGATGGTCTCGTTACCGGATGCAGCACTGGTGGTGTAGGTCACCACACCGCCACCATTGGCTACAGTCTGGGTAGCTGTCGTTGCACCGGTGAAGTTCACCGTATGCGTGCCATTCGTCCCGGCTGTCGTCGGTGAAGAAGCGGTTACCACAGTAGTAAAGGTTTGTTGCTCACCCAGCTGCGTACCTGCCGGTACCGTATTCAGGCCAATAGCAGGCGCACCCCCCACAGCCGTGAAGGTCAGCGTCGTCGGAGTTTCCGGCGTGGTAACCCCGCCTGTGGTCGATGCAATCGTACCCGGTGTGATCGTGGCAATCGTATAGGTTCCCACGCCATTGATGACCACGGTATCACCAACAGCCAGATTCATTTCTGAACCGGCGGGAATAAACACATGGCCCGCCGCATCTGAAGCCTGACTGGTGATGGAGGCGCCAAGCGTTAGACTGGTACTGGCAGTGCCCGTAGCTGCCACATTCAGGGTGGCTGCCCCCGTAGTATTCTGATCCACAGACGTACCGTTAAAACTAAACGTATCCGAACCGTTGGCATTATTGGTAACAGTGTAAGTATAAGTTGCCGATGCATTGGCATCCACCGATTGCGCCGTAGTATTCACCGCAATCGTCGGTGCTGAGGCAATCGTCTGCACGCCAACATTCACCTGGGCGCGTGCCGTGCCACCGGTAAACGTCAATGTCGCCGCATTATGGATAGTAGCGCCACCGGCGGTAATCACCGCTTGTGCCGCCCCTGGCAAGGCCAACATGGCCAACGCCAGTAATGGTGCCGCAAGGCGTTTTTTCACATTCATTTTCGCATCCTCCTCTATATCATGATGATCAAGGGGCGGCGCGAGCCACCCCTATCAGCTTTAGTCAACTGTGACAGTGAACCGAACGTAACTGGTTGCGCCACCCGCGACCGTACCACCGGTACCGCCACCGTATGCGCCACCATTGTTGACACCACCACTACCAGCATAGACGGTAATCTCGGAAGATGTTGCATTCACCTCACCAGCATCATTGTCACCGATGCCATCCGTCAACCCAGTCGTTGTTCCTGCTCCCGTTGCATCCAGGGCAAGCGAATTCGCAACATACGTCGTATAGGCAGGGATCGGATCCACCACCTTTACGCCTGTTGCATTACCAGCGCCGTTGTTGGTAATAATCACCAGGTAACCAATCTGCTCACCTGGTTTGGCCACAACGCCGGAGGGGTAGAAGGCAACACCATCAACCGTGACTGCTGTACCGCTACCTGCGACACCTGAAGTCAGGTTGGCAGAGTATTTATCCACTTGCAGTGAAGGCCCGGAAATAGTGGTCACCGTCACATCCGTAGCAGCCGGATCAACGCCGTTGCCAGCGCTCAGCGTTACGGTATGCGTGCCATTGCCCACGCCAGCCAGGGTGCCTGCTTTCACCGCCATGTAGAAGGTTTTCTGCTCTTCGATCAGCATACCGGCGGTCAGTGGAACTGCCGCACCATTGCCATTGACAGTGATGCTTGAAGTGCCCACGGCATTGGTCCCTCCGTTGTCAACAATCGAGGCAACGGTGAAGACATTGCCGTTGATGGAAATCGTGTCGCCCGCGATAATGCCATTGACAGAGCCATCAGCTACTTGATCAGCAGGCACGGTAATCGTTGTCGTCCCCGTAGCAGCGATCGTCACGGCGGTATGCACATCGGAAGCACCCAGGGTGACATTCCCGCCGGTGATCACCGTCGTCAGCGCTGCATTACTATAAAAATCAATAGTGGGGGCACTCACATTCGCATCCGTCGAAATAGCGCTCAGATTGTAAATATCCGAGCCATTGGCATTGGATGTGATGGTGTAAGTGAATGTAGCCGTGCCGCCAGCGCTGATGGTGGCATCAGCAGGTGCGGACAAGGTCGGCGCAGCCGTCTTCAGATCAACGATGACGAAGTTCGTCGCCGTTGTGGAGGTGGTGAACCCGGCCCCGTCGCCATAGCTGACGGTGACCACGTTCTTGATCGTTGCATTGGCAGCGGTGACTGCTTCTGCGCTTTGGGGGGCGATAATCATTGCTGTCATCATGGCGACGATCGCAACAGCCGAAGCCCCTCCAATCAGTTGTTTAAGAAAACGCATGGTTAAAACTCCTTTGCTAAAATAAAAAAATCAGTATTCATAAAGTGCGATCGAAAAGTCAGCTATTCACAGAGCGCCTCCTTCGCGCCAACGATGCCGCATTGAAAAAACTATGCCTCACCGGCATGGGATAAGCATGCATTATTGCACTCTCACCTGAAAACTGGCCATACCGGACTTGCCGGCAGGGATCTCGCTGACCACCCAGCGGATATGGGTGTATTGCTCCGGGCTGGCAACGCGCTCTTCCGTTTTGCCATCGCCAAGATCGACCGTGTAGGTCAGCAAACTCGGTTGCTTGTAGTGCTTGCCGCCATCAATGGAATATTCAATCGTTGCACCGGCACCAAATGCCGAACCATCAATATAGCGGGTGTTGTTGGGGATCGGATTCACCAACACGGCATTTTTGGCCGCTGTATCGCCATCATTGCGATAATGCAGCTGATAAATCACCACATCGCCCGGTTGCACATCTTTTGCCTCAACCAGTTTCACCACTTTTTTACCGTCTTTCTCGACCACAATCTGTTGCTTTGCCTCAACCGTGATTTTCACATCCGGCTTCGCCCACAGCAAAGAAGGAAGGCAAAGCATCGCAAGCATCAGCAATATCCGCATATCAACTCCTCACAACCAGAACCCAGCAAATATCGTGCCATTATAGCAATGTATAAACCTGCGTATGTGATGATTATCACAATCTCAGGCGCGAATACTGGAGCATATTTCTCCGCAAACGCACGATCCTCTCCCATCGCTGCCACGAATAAACAGCGAACACTAACGCAACCCAGGATGAAAAATCAATCACAAAATACATAAAACGGTGCTTAAAAGTAGGAGTTTTTCTTATATCAAATAACTAATTATTTGTTTTTCAAGTCATCCTTTTGCAACCACAAGCAGAGAAAGCCCTGCCGTTATGGCTGCCAGATATCCCACTCTCGCCATATCATGGTCAGCTTGCTGCCCTGACGTGCAATCAGATACGTTTCACGCCGGTTGACCTGAGCAAAGCTGGCCTGCGTGTGGATAAAGAACATATCACTGCTGACAGCAAGTTGCGTCAGTCCCCCCGGCGGCATCCAGCTACGCCCTTGCAAGACGCCGGTACTCCGATAGGGACGATCACTGATCAGCCTATCAGCCTGAGCATCATCCAGCAGGGGAAACAGTGCCTTAAGCACAGTTTTGCTGGCGGTGTTGATATTGATCAGCGTGCGAACACCGGCATAGGCAGGACGCACCGTCGCTACCGTTTTCAGTTTCTCCATGATGTCGCGGCTAAAGCCGGGCACCATGCGCAATTCATCCCAGCGGTCCAGCCGGGCGTTCTTGATGGTATAGCCTGTCAGTTCATATGAGACGCTTTCCATGCCGCCATCAAGCGCCCGGTCATCAGCGTCCATCCAGTCCACCAGCGCGGGCAATAGTGCCGGATCAATATCCAGGGCCGTGAACAGCCGACCAAATACCGCATAGCTATAGCTGTTCAGCACCCCCTGTTCTGTTACCAGATCGTTAAGATTGAGGTAGCGGTTCGTATCCACAATCTCACCCATGACCATGCCATCATCCAGCGGGAACGGTGTAGCTGGCTGCGCCCAGATTTCATCCAGATCATCCGTTTGCGACTGTTTGCCATCCTCGCGCAACGTCAGTTCCGCCAGCCGCAAGGCCGAAATACAGGCCATCTCTGCCTTGATGCTGTACTGACTATTGCTGGCGCGACGCAGCGACAGCATATCCTCATAGGCGGCAGCAGCAGCCCAGCCAGCCACAATGGCGACCAGCCCCAGCACCACAATCAGCGCCGCGCCGCGCTCCTCCTGCCCTCTGACCCCTACCCCTTGACCCCTGACCATCACAGCAAGCCCATGGGCGTGGGCAATATCCAGCTTGTTTGCTGATTCATTGCGTCTGCCACCGTCACGCGCAGCGCACGCGGCCAGATGAAAACACCCTCAGTTGCCCAGCGATTTTGCCATTGACCACCGGCATCCATCGCTTCCACGCGAAACGATTGCACCTTACCTAATTGCATGCGCTGCGGCGCTGCCGTTCCCCATAGCAAACGCGATTCGCGCACCAGTTGCTCACCATTTGCATCCATGTGGTAATACACTTCAGTGATCCCCGGCTTGCCCGGTTCGCGCACCAGCAGCCACAGTTCATCAAAATTACTGCCACCACGAGTATCGCCATTAAGCCGTAACGGACGAGTGTTCTTCACTTCACTGCCCGACATCATACCACAATCCTGACGCAACAAGCGCCCCATCCAGCTACTCGCCTCCTGTGCATCGCGCATTGCCTGCAAACGCAAAAAGCCATCACCAGCCACACCCAACACGCCATAGCTGATGCCAGCGATCATGGCAAACACCGTCACCACTGCCAGCATTTCGATCAGTGTAAATCCCCGGCTCATGGGGCTACCATAAACACAAAGCTGCGATATTCCGGCTCACCGGGCATGCGCACCGCCACATTACGGCGGACAAACTGCTCCAGCTCGGTTTTCTCCGACCATGCCCGCCATTGCAGCGCCTGACCGCGCCATTCCAGCGTGCCACTGTGATCATTGCCAATAGCATCCGGGCTAAGCATTTCTTCGGTGATCAGATTCTGCGCCACCTGCTGCAAATCCCGCTGATGCATCAGCGTTTGCTGCACGCTTACCGAGGCCCCCATGCGCCCCATCAATGCCGTCAGCGCAAAAGCGGCAATACTCAGCGCCACCAAGACCTCAATCAGCGTAAAACCACGTTCCATGATTGCTCCGATTCGCGGCCTGGAGGCCGCTCCTACAATGCCTGCCTTCAATCAACGTAAAACCGCGTTCCATGATTGCTCCGATTCGCGGCCTGAAGGCCGCTCCTACAATGCCTGCCTTCAATCAGCGTAAAACCGCGTTCCATTATTGCTCCAGCTTAATGCCGCCCGGGCCGGGCTGCAAGCGCAAGACCACCGAATCTGTACCCCGCCCGGCGTGCAGGGTGATTGATCCGGTGGTCAGATTGCCATCGGGCATCAGCAAAAAGCGCGCCATCGGCACGGCTTCCTTCCGGGACGTGGTATTATGATCAATGCCCGGCAGGCTTAGCATCACATCACCGTCAAGCGCAGCCCGGGCAATACGCACCGGCGCAGGCAGGCGATATGTTGCATCCAGCACATCGCTGATTATTGGCTGCCACCGACCTTTTTGATTCCGGCTGCGCAGCGAAAGGTGGTCGGGAAAAACCAGCAACAGCAAAGGCCGTCCCGTCAGTTGGCTCTCCTCGCTGGCCATGCGCAACATTTTCTGCATCAGCCGCGCTTCCTGTGCCGGCGTGCTGCCGCTGGCCGAAAAAAATGATGGTACAATAACAGCGGAAACCACTGCCATCAGTGTGATCACCAGCAGTATTTCAATCAGCGTAAAACCGGACTGGGAAGATGAGACGGGACGATTCATCACAATATGACGGATGAAGCAGTGATCTGATTCATGCGCCTCTGGCACTCAGCCTTCATGGCCGCGTAATTCGCCGGCAACGGCAAATGGCGCAGCGGCTGCCCATATGGCGCTGATGACTGCGACAGGTGATGCGGCCAGATGCTGCCGATTGGCAGGGGTGATCCCGCCCAGGGCAATCACCGGCAGCGGGCTTGCTGCCCGCAGCTGATGGAAGCCATCGACACCGAGTGCCGGAGCCTGCGGATGACTGGATGTCGGGAACACTGGCGAAAGTGTTGCAAAATCTGCGCCCAGACGGGCAGCCTGATGCAGCTCTTCAGCATGGTGGCAGGATACGGAGACAGCGCAATGCGCTGGCAAATACCGCCGCACGGCAGGGATTTCGTGCATATCGGCAGCAGCCAGATGCACGCCATCGGCATCGACAGCGCGGCACACATCCGCCTGGGTATGAATCAGCAGCCGCGCCTGATATGCCCTGGTCAGGGAGCGCAATTGCGCCGCCAACGCCAGCAGATGCGCGCTGTCCAGCGTCTTCTTGCGCAACAGCACAGCATCAACGCCGCCCTCCAGTGCCTGACGCAAGATTGCCAGCATGGGGGGTATGGCTTCCTCTTGCGGCCTGCTGATGAGCAATAATCGCGGCGGCTTACGCATGCCTGCCAAAACCGGTTTGCCGCAAAGCCTCATAGCAGGCTACAGCGCAGGCTGATGAAAGATTAAGGGAACGCACCGGAGCATGCCGCTGCATGGGCAGCCGCAACGGCGTGCATTGCTGACGAATCACGGTCTCAAGCCCGCGTGTTTCCGGGCCGAACACCAACACGTCACCAGCTTCATAGCGAACATCCCACAGGCTTTGCTCAGCCTTGGTGGTAAAAGCATACCAATGCCCTGCGCCACGCAAATGCTGGCGCAATGCCTGCCAGTTGGCGTGTTCATGCACATCCAGCCACTGCCAGTAATCCAGACCCGCGCGCCGCACTGCTTTTTCGGAGAGACTAAACCCCAGCGGATGCACCAAATGAAGCTGACAGCCTGTACAGGCACAAAGGCGCGCAATATTACCGGTATTGGGTGGAATTTCCGGCTCCACCAAAACAATATGCAAATCAGTCATCTGATCGTAAGGCAAGCGTTTGCTGTAATGCCGTCACCGTCACCGGATATGGCAAATAAGGCAAGTCCTTATAGGCCGGCGGCGGCGCCTCGCCAATGCATATCCAGGGTAGCTTCTGACGTTTTTTGCGTAGTTCGTCGGCTGCCTGTGCATCACCCAACACTGCGCCGTTCACCAGCAGCGTGGCGATATGACAGTCATCAAGGCATGACACGGCCTCTTCCACATAGCGAGTACTGAGTACATCATAGCCCATGCCTTGCAGTTGCTGACTGATCAACTCGGCGTGCCGGGCATCAGGTTCCAGTAGAAGCAGCAGGTGGGACGGCGTATTCGTTGCCGTCTTTTTTTTCTTTGCTGGCTGTTCGTTACCAAGCGGAAGATAGATGGATACGGTTGTCCCCTTGCCTTCCTCGCTTTGCAAATCAATAACCCCGTGATGCATATGCACGGCGCCATACACCATGGCCAGCCCAAGCCCCGTACCCTCGCCAACATCGCGGGTGGTAAAAAAAGGCTCAAACACCCGTGGTAGCAATGCTTCCGGAATACCCTTGCCGTTATCAGCCACGCGCAGGCACAGGCAAGGCGGCGTTAGTTGATGTTCAGCATCAACTTCAGGCACGCGATGGACAACGGACAGGTTTACTTCGATGCGGGGGTGATCACGGTATTTCAGGGCTTCGGCAGCATTATTGAGCAAATTGATCATCACTTCTTCAAGCTGATTCTGATCGCCCCGAATGATGCGTTTTTCATCCCCCAGCGCTACATCCAGGGTAATATGACGCCCCAGCGAAGGTCGGGCCAGCGCAATAATATTGTTCATGCTTTCAACAACATCAAAGGGTTTCATCTGCACCACACCCTTGCGGGCAAAGGCCAGCAAATGCTGAATCATGGCGGCGGCACGGAAGCCTTCATTCTCGATTAAATCAAGCTTCTCCTGCAATTGTGATACATGGGGCAGCGGCAGATCCTCAAGCTCCATTTTAACCAGAAACAAGTTCCCCGTCATGGTCGTCAGGATATTGTTAAAATCGTGGGCAATACCGCCAACCAGCGTACCAATCGCTTCCATTTTTTGCGCATGCTGCAACTGGTTTTCCAGCCGCAATTGCTCGCTGATATCAAAAAACACGCCGATATAGCGCAACACTTCGCCCGAAGCATTGCGAATCGCACAGATATGCAACTGTTCCGGATAGATTTCACCATCTTTTCGACGATTCCAGATGCGTCCCTGCCAGCGCCCGTGCTGACGAAGCGATTGCCAAAACTGCCGATAAAATTCCTCATCCTGTCGGCCTGATTGCAGCATACGCGGATTATTCCCCAGCGCCTCGGCTACCGTATAGCCAGTGATACGTTCAAAAGCATGGTTCACGTATTCGATCACCCCGTGCCGATTGGTGATAATCACGCCTTCACCAGCATGATCCAGTGCTTGTTTGAGCATTTCCAGACGCTGGATATATGCCTGCTGCCGTACCAGCAGACGATAAACCCAGACACCAAAAAACACGAAACTGCAACTGATCAGGATACGCATCCATGCTTCGTTCGCTGAAACATGCAGCAACTCTTCAGCAAAACCTGACTGGTCAAAAAACAGCACATGAATCAACGCTTCAAGCGGCCAGTAAAGAAGGCCAAACAGCACCGCCAGCAAACCAGGCAGGCCACGACGCCATTGCGGATGCATCAGATATCCAGTTCATCCCAGATCGCGTCCACCCGCGCTCTGGTTTCCTCGCTCATGGTGATCGGCCTGCCCCATTCCCGCATGCTTTCACCTGGCCATTTATTGGTGGCGTCAATGCCCACCTTGGAGCCTAAGCCCGCCACCGGTGAGGCAAAATCAAGATAATCAATCGGTGTATGTTCCACCATGGTAAAGTCACGCGCCGGATCGCTGCGCGTGGACATCGCCCAGATCACCTCCTTCCAGTTCCGGCAATCAACATCATCATCCAGCACAATAATGAACTTGGTGTACATAAATTGCCGCAAAAACGACCAGATACCAAACATCACCCGTTTGGCATGACCCGCATAGGCCTTGCGGATCGAAACCACGGCCACGCGATAGGAACAACCTTCCATTGGCAGATAAAAATCGACAATTTCGGGAAACTGCTTTTTCAGAATCGGCACGAACACTTCGTTAAAGGCCAGCCCCAGTACTGCCGGTTCATCAGGCGGTTTACCAGTGTGTGTGGAATGGTAGATCGCGCCTTCGCGCATGGCCATGCATTCAACGGTAAATACAGGAAAGCGTTCGACTTCGTTGTAATAACCCGTATGATCGCCAAACGGCCCTTCCTCGGCATACTCGTCAAAGGAAATATGCCCCTCAAGCACAATTTCGGCCTGTGCCGGTACCTGTAGCGGCACGCTCAGGCAATCGCTGAGCAAAGTTTTTTCTCCCCGTAGCAAACCGGCAAACTGGTATTCCGACAGGGTATCGGGAATCGGTGTCACGGCCGCCAAAATCGTGGCCGGATCAGCGCCGATGACCACTGCGCAGGGGAAGGATTGTGCCCCTTCGGCTTTCGCCTGCTGATGATCCAGCGCCCCGCCACGATGCTTGAGCCAGCGCATGATCAGCTTGTTGCGGCCCAGCTTTTGCTGACGATAAATACCGAGATTCTGACGTTTCTGGTGCGGCCCTTTGGTAACCACCAGCCCCCAGGTCAGCAAGGGTGCAACATCACCCGGCCAGCAGTGCTGAATCGGCAAATAATCGAGATTCACCGCATCGCCCCGCCACACCCGCGCCTGCCAGGCTGCCTTGCGGCTGCTTTTGGGTGCCATGTTCAGCACCTGTTTGAGCACCGGCATTTTTTGCCAGGCATCGCGAAAGCCTCGTGGTGGCTCCGGTTCCTTGAGGTAGGCCAGCAATTCGCCGATTTCACGCAGTTCATCTGCCGATTCGCGTCCCATGCCCAGGGCAATGCGTTCGGCAGTGCCAAACAAATTGCACAACACCGGCAATTCGGAGAGTTCACCATCATCCTTGCGCACACGCTCAAACAACAGCGCCGGGCCACCGGCACGCAACACGCGATCAGAAATTTCCGTCAATTCAAGCTTGCTATGCACCTCTGTGGTAATGCGTTTGAGCAGCCCTCGTGACTCCAGCAGGGCGATAAAACTGCGCAGATCTGCCATTGCCATCAGTTTGCCACCTCAAATAATTCACTGACACCGGCTAGCTGCAAAGCCGATTGCACAGCCTGTGGCACATGCATCAACAACAGCTGCTGCCCATCCTGACGAGCCATGCGCAGGCCTTCGATCAGGGTCGCGGTTCCGGAACTGTCCATGTAGCTGACATCCGAAAGATCAAGACAATAACAGCGCGGTTTTTTGCGTAATGCCTTGAGCAACAACGGTGAGGTGTGCAAGTCAATACGTCCGGAAATGCGCAAGGCGGATGCATCGCGCTGGATGATAATCGTTGGTTCATTCATCAGAGCAGCTCCTCCACAATCAACCGACGCAAGGCATCCATGCCGGTTCCCTTGCTGCTGGATGTACACAAAGGCGTCAGCATACCACCCAGCGCCTGACACATTTCCCGCTTGCGTCGGGCTGTGTCCCTGGCGTTCAGCTTGTCAATCTTGGTGGCCACAGGATGCCAGCGAATGCCATGTTCATTCAACCACTCGATCAACTGCAAATCGGCAGCCTTGGGACCATGACGCGCATCAAGCAGCATCAGCACCAGCGCATGCTGATGGCTGAGGCTACAGAGGTAGGATTCAATCAGTTTCCGCCATTTGCGCTGCTCGCTTTTCGCCGCTTGTGCAAAACCATAGCCGGGCAAGTCAACCAGTTGCAGGCGTTCGTTGACATTAAAGACGTTGATCAACCGCGTGCAACCCGGTTTTTTTGATGTTCGCACCAGTTGTTTGCGCCCTAACAGCGCATTTAACAACGATGACTTGCCAACATTGGAATGCCCGGCAGCCACCAGCTGCGGCAGTCCAGCATCAGGAACCTGACGACTATCGGCCGCCGCCAGTACAAAGTGCGTTTGTGCCCACTGAATTTCCATCCGCCCAAGCATGCCGCCTTGCCATGACAAACTCAACC
>WFOJ01000061.1 GCA_015488125.1 Mariprofundaceae bacterium | reverse complement strand
GTGCGTTCCGACCAGTCACGCACCCGCAGCAGCGGGCGATAATGATGGGATTCCAGCCGTGAACTGGTCAGCCAGGTATTAAGCCGTGCCGGACACAGATAATTACGCCGTCCCTTGATCAGGGCAATGCTGCGTCGCACACCACTGGCCTGCTGGATGGCTGGAATATCGCGATACATCAATTGATCCTGCAAGGCCCGGGTGTGCGTCGAAATCAGGGTTTTCCCTGCAAAACGAAGCGCTGGCATCAGATAAGCCAGGGTTTTGCCCGTCCCCGTCTCAGCTTCGGCGATCAGCGTGCATTGCAGATCAAAGGTGTGGGCAATTTCCCGCGCCAGCCGCCGCTGTTCTGGTCGCGGCTGATAACCGGCAAAACCGGCAACAAGCCGCGAACCAGCAGAAAAATCCTGCGTGATCTGTGTTAGCAGTGTTGCTTCAGAACGCTCAGGCGGACTCACTGCGCGGACTACCCAAAGCCACCAGCCAGGCGCTGGCGATGCTGGCAGCCAGATGCAGCACGGCGCTGACGCCATGCCAGGCGGCAAAGCTGGCACGCTGTGGATCATCCGGCGCCAACGCATCAATGGCACCGGCAGCCTGTTTGATATGCTCAATCATGGGGGCCACATACAACAGGTTAACCGCCACCAGGGCAGTCAGCAACAGCAACGGCAGCCAGCAACGCTTGCGCCGCTCTCCCAGCTTCCGGTAAAAGGCTGCCACCGCCAGCGATAATACCAAAACGCCCTGATTGCACTGATGAAAAATAACACCGGCAAGCATGCCCGCCTGCTGATGAGAATCCGCATGGGCAAACAACAGCGGTGCCACCACATAGCCGGAAACAAGCAAGGCTCCCAGCATCAGCGCCAGCGACAGGCGCAAGGCGCCATGCTGCACACAATGCATGTTCATCCGGTCAACCGTAGCTAATTTCAGTAATTTCGTACTCGCGTTCGCCACCGGGCGCACGCACCACAGTGACATCGCCTTCTTCCCTGCCAATCAGGGCGCGGGCAATCGGCGAAGTGACGGAAATTTTCTGCTGCCCGATATCGGCCTCATCTTCGCCCACAATGTGGTAAATGACCTCTTCATCCTTGTCCAGGTCGAGCAGCCTGACGGTAGCGCCAAAGACAATTTTATCCGACTGTATCTCCGCTGGATCAATCACCTGAGCGCGAGCCAGGCGATCTTCCAGCATCGCAATACGGCTTTCGTTCAGGCTCTGGTCTTCCTTGGCGGCATGGTATTCAGCATTTTCGGAAAGATCGCCATGCGCTCGCGCTTCTTCAATAGCACGAATAATCTGGTGGCGTTTTTCCGTTTTCAGCCACGCCAATTCCTTGCGCAGTGCCTCAGCACCCGCCTTCGTCATGGGTACGCGTTGCATATTATCCCCTGTGATAGTGTTGAATGCTCAAAGCGCTGGTAATATCAGACCGACTGGCAATCGCCCGCGCTGCCGCCAGGCCGCCAGCCATGGTGGTGAAATAGGCCACGCCGCCACTTAACGTTGCCTGACGGATCGCGCGCGAGTCCGCCACAGCACGCTGGCTGGCAGTGGTATTGATCACCAGGTCAACGTCGCCATTGAGCAAGCGGTCAACAATATGGGGACGAACGCCAGATGTCACCTTTTCTGCCTTTTCGCAACGCATGCCAGCATCCACAATGGCTTGACGTGTACCTCTGGTGGCCAGCAGGGAAAAGCCTGCTTCGTTCAGCAAACGGGCGGCCTGCACGGCATCGGCCTTATCCTCATCGCGCACGGAAATAAAGGCACAGCCTTTCGCCGGCAGGCGCATGCCAGCGCCCCATTGCGCCTTGGCAAAGGCTGCCGGAAAATCGCGAGCCAGGCCCATCACCTCGCCGGTTGATTTCATTTCCGGCGACAACAAGGTATCGGAACCCTGAAACTTCACAAAAGGAAAAACGGCCTCCTTGACGGCATGAAAAGCCGATGGCGGCGCAATATCGTCATGCAGGCCAAGATCGTCCAGCGAGGCGCCAGCCATGATGCGCGCTGCATGCTTGGCCAGCGGCTGGCCGACAGCCTTGGAAACAAACGGCACGGTACGCGAGGCGCGCGGATTGACTTCCAGCACATACAGCGTCTCGCCCTGTAGCGCAAACTGGATATTGAGCAGGCCACGAACCTGCAAGGCCAGGCCCAGTGCCCGCGTCTGACGTTTGATTTCTTCTACCACATCAGCGCTGATGGAATGCGGCGGAATGCAGCAGGCTGAATCACCGGAATGCACGCCCGCCTGCTCAATATGCTCCATAATGCCGCCAATCACCACACGTTGACCATCGCTGAGCGCATCCACATCCAGTTCAATCGCCTGATTCAGGAAACGGTCGAGCAGCACCGGATGATCCGGGGAGACCGATACCGCCTCACGCATATAGCGTAGCAGCCCTTCTTCATTATAAACGATCTGCATGGCCCTGCCGCCCAAAACATAGGAAGGCCGCACCACCACAGGGTAGCCAATATCCGAGGCAATACGCAGCGCTTCATCCACGGAACGCGCCGTGCCATTTTCCGGTTGGCGCAGCGCCAGACGATGCAATAATTGCTGAAAGCGTTCACGGTCTTCCGCCAGGTCAATCATATCCGGGCTGGTGCCAATAATAGGCACACCGGCTTCTTCCAGTGCATTGGCCAGCTTTAGCGGTGTCTGGCCACCAAACTGAACAATCACCCCATCGGGCTGTTCAACGTCCACAATGGCCATGACATCTTCAAAATTGAGTGATTCAAAATACAGGCGATCCGAGGTGTCATAATCCGTTGATACCGTTTCCGGGTTACAGTTCACCATGATTGTTTCCAGGCCGTCTTCAGAAAGGGCGAAGGCCGCATGCACGCAGCAATAATCGAATTCAATTCCCTGACCGATACGGTTGGGGCCGCCACCGAGCACCATGATTTTTTTCTTCGATGTCGGCTGCGCCTCGCATTCCTCTTCGTAACAGGAATACAAATAGGGGGTTCTGGCCTCAAACTCGGCAGCGCAGGTATCCACGCGCTTGAACACCGGTCGCACGCCGGCTGCCTGACGCAGGTGGCGAACCCTGGCTTCATCACAATCCAGCAGTTGAGACAAGCGCTGATCAGAAAGCCCTTCACGCTTGGCTTCACGCCACGCCGCTGCCGTCAACGCCTCAGGCTGCTGGCCGCGCAAACGCTCTTCCAGTTGAACAACATGATGGATTTCACGAAGAAACCACGGATCAATGCGGGTAATCCCCTGCACTTTCTCTTCGCTCCAGCCCAGGCGCAGGGCCTCGGCCAGCCACCACAGCCGCTCGCTGCCCGGTACGCCCAGCTTTTCATTCAGGAAAACGTCATGATCAACATCATCAGGCAGGGTAAAATCAAAACCGCAGGTATCGGTTTCCAGGCCACGCATGGCTTTGCCCAGACTCTCGGTAAAGCTGCGGCCAATGGCCATGACCTCACCGACGGACTTCATTTGCGTGGTCAGCCGGGCATCACAACCGGGGAATTTTTCAAAGGCGAAACGCGGCATTTTGGTAACGATGTAGTCGATGCTCGGCTCAAAAGCCGCCCATGTTTCTCCGGTAATATCGTTGCGGATTTCATCCAGCGTATAACCAATGGCCAGTTTGGTAGCGATTTTGGCAATCGGAAAGCCTGTCGCCTTGGAAGCCAGCGCCGAGGAACGCGATACACGCGGATTCATTTCGATGATAATCAGACGACCATTGGCTGGATTCACCGCAAACTGCACATTGGAGCCGCCGGTTTCCACACCAATCTCGCGCAGGCAGGCAATCGAGGCATCGCGCATACGCTGGTATTCCTTGTCAGTCAGCGTCAGCGCCGGCGCGACGGTAATGGAATCGCCGGTATGCACGCCCATCGGGTCAAGGTTTTCAATGGAGCAAATAATGACGCAGTTATCATGGCGGTCACGCATGACTTCCATTTCAAATTCTTTCCAGCCGATAATGGATTCTTCCACCAGGATTTCATTGGTCGGACTGGCCTCCAGACCGCTGTGGGCAATGCGCTCCAGTTCCTGACGATTGTAGGCAATGCCACCGCCACTACCACCAAGGGTAAATGAAGGGCGAATAATAATCGGGTAGCCAATATCTTCGCCAAGCTGCAAGGCCTCTTCCAGTGAATGCGCAAAGCCACCACGCGCCATGTCCAGGCCGATGTTATCCATGGCTGCCTTGAATCGTTCGCGATCTTCGGCTTTATCAATGGCATCCGGCTGCGCTCCGATCAGTTGCACGCCGTATTGCGCCAGCACGCCATGCTGATGCAGCTCCAGCGCCGTATTTAATGCCGTCTGCCCTCCCATGGTGGGCAGCAGGGCGTCAGGTCGTTCCTTTTCAATAATACTGGCCACCACTTCCCATTTCACCGGTTCGATATAGGTGGCATCGGCAAATTCCGGATCTGTCATAATGGTGGCAGGATTGGAATTGACCAGAATCACCCGGTAGCCTTCTTCTTTCAGTGCCTTGCAGGCCTGAACCCCGGAATAATCAAACTCACAGGCCTGACCGATCACAATCGGCCCGGCTCCCAGAATCAATACGGATTGAATATCGTCACGACGAGGCATGAATCGGACTCCTGCAGCGATGATGCAGGCGCAACATTGCGACACTTGCATCATTCCAAAAATTCGGCGGACTCTAGGAGTCTGTCGGGCTTTGACAATCGTCATGAGAAATAGTGGGATTGAGCCAAATAGATGACCCGTTTTTGTTTACCCTGCTATGTACCGCCAACAGATGGGTGGCGGCTTAATTCTGCTGGTGCTTGTAACGATTGCCAAAGTTCGGCAGCTTCCTGGCAAGAAACGATTTTGTTATGGATACAGTGCGTATAAGCGAGGGCAATCACGGTGCAAAAAATAAAGGAATGGTTCAACCGGTTATTGGCAGATACCCAGCTGATCATGATGTTTGCATCATTGCTCGGTATTTTTGGCCTGCTGTTTTTTTTCGGCAAAATACTTGCGCCATTGCTGGTGGCGATCGCCCTGGCCTATGTGCTGGATAGTCTGGTTGGTTTTTTTACCCGCCGTCACCTTGAGCGTTCTGTTGCTGTATGGCTGGTATTCAGTGGCTTCATGTTGTCGCTGTTTTTCGCCTTGCTGGCCATTGTGCCGCTGTTAACCGATCAGTTGATCGGCATTGCCAACAATATTCCCAAATACATGGATGCATTACGCACCACCATGTTGCATTTGCAACAGCGTTTTTCCATTGAATGGCTTAATCCCGAGAACCTGCAAACCTTGCTGCACGACAATTCCGAAGCATTGCGGGGCTGGTTGCTCGGCATGGCCAAGCGCTCATTCGGCCTGATTCCGGGGCTGATCACCCTGCTTGTTTATACCGTACTGGTACCCGTGCTGATTTTTTATTTGCTGAAAGACAAGGAAGATATCCTCGCCTGGTCCGCAGATTTGTTGCCTCGCGAGCGCTCCTTGCTGACGCGGGTATGGCATGAGCTGGATGCGCAGATTGGTAATTATATCAAGGGCCGTTTCTGGGAATCCCTGTGTATCGGTTTGCTGATGTGGCTGGTCTTTGTTGCCATGGGGCATCAATATGCCTTGCTGCTGGGGGTACTCACCGGCGTGTCGGTATGGATTCCTTTTGTTGGCGCGGCGGTGGTTACCGTGCCGGTGATTTTTCTTTCACTGGCGCAATGGGGCATATCCGATATGGCGCTTTATGCCATCATCGCCTATGGCGTGGTGCAGACGTTTGATGCCAACATTGTTATTCCCTGGCTTTTCTCTGAAGTCGTCAATCTGCATCCCATTGCCATTATTATGGCAGTGCTGGTGTTTGGGAATTTCTGGGGCTTTATTGGCGTGTTTTTCGCCATTCCCATGGCCGTACTGGTGAAAAGCGTTCTATCAATTTTTCTTGAGCGACGCGATGAACCGGGAGGTTCTTCCTCTGTCAATCACTGATCCACAATCATGGGTGATCGGCCTGCAAGGGCAGAGCCTGAGCGCCGAAGAACGACAATGGCTGTGTCATTCCCCGCCGCTAGGGGTGATTTTGTTCGCTCGCAACGTGAACACACCGGCGCAGACTAAAGCATTACTGGACGATGTTCGCCAGTGTACCGGTCAGGCCACCTGGGCAGCCATTGATGAGGAAGGCGGGCGCATCTGGCGTTTGCCCTTTCCTCCCTTTAATCAGCGTTACAGCGCCGCCATTTGGCAGCAGCGTTATCGGCAACAGGCCACACATACCCTGCAACAACTGGGCGATGACGCCCGTTATTGTGGCGAACAGCTTAAAGCGCTCGGCTTCACCCATAACTGTGCTCCGGTGCTCGATGTGCGCCACCCGGTTACGCATG
>WFOJ01000060.1 GCA_015488125.1 Mariprofundaceae bacterium | reverse complement strand
GCGCTGTTACCCGCGTCAGGGAGTCCAGTCGCGCTGCTTCCACCTGCTTGCCTGTTAAGCGAGCATGTTCAAGCACGATACCGGCAATGCGAATCACACTGGCCAGCGTGGTTTGCTCCTGTGCGTCCGCCATCCAGCCATCATGGCGAAAGCCCAGGTGCAAGGTGGCTGACATGTGCTGATACTCCATCGGCAGCGATAATTCAAAGTCATCATCAGGCGAAGCAGAAGCAGGGTAGATAAAGCATTGCCCGTCCTCTTCCAGCAGCAGAGGCTGACGCTGAAAAATATCGCTGAGTCGCTCAAGGAAGTGATACTCCAATTGTCCGGCAGGCAGACTTGTTAATTCAGCGGTATCCAGCTGCTTCACCGCCGTTGGCAGGTCAATGCGTTTGCGGTAAAGCAGGCGATCAATGGTACGTTGCAGGCCATGCACAATCGGAGAAAACAGCAAGGAAGCGGCAAAAGCGGACAAAGCCAGTGCCCAGACAGACACAGCATCCCCGGTGATCGCATACCAGGCCGATTCAATCAGAATCAACAACACATAAAACAATGCCAACGCAGCGACACTGGCGAAAAAAAAGACCAGCGAATGGATCAGGGCATTTAACCCTGAACGCAAACGCCGGGAAATGCTTTTATGTGTCGCTGTTCTTCCCATTGTTGTTTCCTGAACGCCTGGTTAGTTGGCATCGACCGCCAGGCAGCAGCCTATGCCTGATGATTGGCTACTGTTGGTGGCGTAATATCGCCGGATGCCTGCATAGACAGCGCTTCGGGATAGTCTTGATAATGCTGACGCAAGGCAGCAGCTAGTCGTTGTTTACAAGCGTCATCAATCGTCACCACGTGACCATCGGGCAGACAGTCAAGAATGGCCTGTAACAGGGCCTGCTGAGGGTCTGGCATGCGTGGCAACCACGAGGCCAGCAGGGCGCGATTAAGGCGCGCTGGCAGTGAACCGAGAATACCGACATCATTCTGATCGTGTACCATCAGGCCGGTCGTCGTGCCGCGATCCAGGGTCAGCACCTGAAAAGCATACAGGGTATGATAATCCAGTTGCGCCTGTTGCTGCTGCGCCGTTACGGCTGCCAGGGTGGGGAG
This sequence comes from Mariprofundaceae bacterium, assembly GCA_015488125.1. Taxonomy (GTDB): domain Bacteria; phylum Pseudomonadota; class Zetaproteobacteria; order Mariprofundales; family Mariprofundaceae; genus AB-137-C09. The sequence goes on along the minus strand of WFOJ01000060.1, from coordinate 2,546 downwards.
ACGATCACGAATGATGTCGGCATAGGCATTGGTGGCGGCAAAGCCGATGCGGCGCGCCAGTTCGGCATCCGCGGCGGTATCATCGCTGCGGTATTGCTCCAGATAAAAATGCATCACCCCCCGGTGACGCTGCAACACGGGAATCATGAAATAAGCATCGCCCTGGGCACAGGCATGCGCAAACAGGCTGGTATCCGGGCAGGCATCGGCCAGCGCCTGACGAAAACGCTGGCGGTCAGCCTCATGGACAATAGCCGGATTCAGATCAGCCATCATGCGCCAGTAGCCTTCGCCGGATTTCATTTCCGTCCAGCTGATATGGATATGCACCGATGGCAACAGCGGGTGCCGGGGATGAATAATCGTGGATAGCGCGGTAGCCGCGCCCAGACGTTTCTCCGGCAAATCATCGTAGTGAACCTGCGAGACGTTGATGGAAGCGCGTTGATAACAAGCATGATCAGCGCAACCAAGGCGCGTGCCGCCACCATGACGGCCATGATCGCGCAGCCAGTTAACCGCCTTGAACAAGGACGTTTGATCGCCTGCGACAGCCGCCAGCCGCCGGGCAAAGTGTTGTTGCAGTTCGGTGACAAAGCCAAGCGCCTGCGCAGCGCTGGCCGATTGGGCGACGGTAAAATTCATGCTGTTATCTCCTGAGAATGACCAGATTATCCCGGTGAACCACCTCCGGATAATCCAGGTAGCCCAGCTTTTGCTGGATCGCTTCACTGTCCAATCCCTGGATGCTGGCCAGTTCATGGTGATTGTAGTTGACCAGACCTTTGGCGATCAGTTGCTGACGGGTGTTGCGGATTTCCACGCATTCGCCCTTGTCAAAACTTCCCTGCACCGCGGTCAGACCAATGGGCAGCAAACTGGCATGACGCTGGCACATGGCCTGCTCGGCACCGGCATCCACGAACAGCACGCCTTCAGCCGTCAGCAGTTCGGCAATCCAGTGCTGGCGACGGTTGTGACGATCGTCATGACACCAGAAAACGGTACCGACGTCTTCACCATCCAGCAGCGCGTCCAGCGCCCGGTCATCATTACCGGCAATAATCGCCAGCGCTGTGCCTGCCTTGGTCGCAATATCCGCAGCATTGATTTTACTGGCCATGCCGCCAGTGCCAAAGGCGCTGCCACTGCCGCCAGCCATCTGGCGAATACGCTCATCGATGCGCGGCACCTCGGAGATACGCCGTGAATCAGACGCATTTGGCGGACCATCATACAAGCCATCCACATCGGTGGCCAGCACCACCAGATCAGCATCAATCACGCGGGCAGCCAGCGCAGCCAGGGCATCATTATCGCCAAACTTGATTTCCGCAACGACAACCGTGTCGTTTTCATTGACGATGGGGACAACATCGGCAGCAAACAGCGTTTCTGCCGTATTGCTGGCGTTAAGATAACGACGACGATGACGCAAATCATCGCGGGTGAGCAGCATCTGGGCGACATCAATATGTTTTCGGGCAAATGCCTGATGGTAGGCCTGCATCAGCGCTGGCTGACCAATCGCCGCCGCTGCCTGTTTTTCATGCACGCGCAAGGGCCGGGTAAGCCAGGCAGGACGGTGTCGCGCCAGCGTCACACGACCCAGCGAAACGGCGCCGGAAGAGACCAGACAAACCGCCACGCCGCGCTGACGCAACTGGCAAACCTGTGCCACCACCCGTTCAATCGTCGCCTGGTTGACTCCTGTTTGTGGATCAGTGAGCAATGAACTGCCGATTTTTAATACCAGCCGGCGAACATGACTCAGCTCACTGCGCTGACGAATCTGCAACCTCCTTCGTTGCAAGCTGCCGCTGACGCTCGCGGGCAGCTTTCACATGCGCCCAGACAGCGTGCAATAATGCCGGCACACCCTCACCACTGACGGCTGAAATGGCAAAAACCGGCAGGCCGCGCCGGGCAATATGCTCACGCAGGGCAGCACAGTCTTCGGCGCTCATGGCGTCAATTTTGTTCAGTACCAAAAAGCGCCCCTTGGCCATGAGATCAGCATGGGCTTCGGCCAGTTCGTGTTCGATTTCATCCAGTTGCTCGTCAACGCTTCGACCGTCCGGTGGCACAACATCCACCAGATGCAGCAGCAGCCCTGTGCGTTCGATATGGCGCAAAAAGCGATCGCCAAGACCACGGCCTTCGTGGGCACCGGCAATCAGTCCGGGAATATCAGCTATGGCGAAGCTGTCGTCATCCTCAGTGAACACCTGCCCCAGCATCGGCGCCATGGTGGTAAACGGGTAGTCTGCCACCTTGGGGCGGGCATTGGAAACGCGGGCAATCAGCGTCGATTTTCCGGCATTAGGCAGACCAAGCAGGCCGACGTCGGCCATCGACCTCAGTTCAAGGTGGCGGATGCCTTCCTCACCGGGCAGACCGGGCTGGGCATAGCGCGGTGCCTGCCGCGTACTGCTGGCAAAATGAATGTTGCCCATACCGCCCCGGCCACCTTTGGCCACAATCGCCTGCTGACCGTCTTCTGTCAGGTCAAACAACACCGTGCCATGCTCATCACGCACCACCGT
>WFOJ01000059.1 GCA_015488125.1 Mariprofundaceae bacterium | reverse complement strand
CTGTGCGTATGGCAGGTAGCAGCGAGGCCAGCAAGCAGGCGAGAAACACCAGTCCGACCGTATCCCTAAGATGATCCAGATTGATTTCAGTATGCACCACGGGGTCAACATAAAAGCGTTGCACCGTGTCCATCTGCGAAGAAAGGTCGATACCAAGCTGATGGAACAGCGCTACCAGAGCAAGCCCCAGTAGCGTACCGGCCAGCACGCTGACAGAACCAATCAGCGCTGATTCCAGCACCAGCATCATGGCCAGGGCGCGGTGCGAACATCCCAGCGCCAGCATCACGCCAAATTCGTGAATCCGCTCCAGCATGCTCATTAAAATGGTATTGGCCACCCCTGCCACCACAATCAGCAGGACGATGCCAAGGAAGATGTAGTAAAACACGTTCTCAAGCTCAACCCACTGATACATCATCGGGTACATATCATGCCAGCGCATGATTTCATATTCCGTCGCCGGTAATTGCTGCTGCAAGGATTCAAAAACCGGCTGCAGGCGTTCAGCGGGCAATTGAATCAGCAAGCGTGATACACGATGCTCCATGCCCAGCCATGTTTGCATGGCTTGCAGAGGCAGCACGGCCAGACCGCGATCAATGCCCATTTCACCGCTGGATATAATGCCCACCAGGGTGAATTTTGCTGCCGCCAGCGCACCAAAGCGATCTTCAGCAAGAAAAATGACCGCATCACCAATACCAACACCCAGTTGTCTGGCGGTCGAAGCGCCTAATACGCATTCCATGGCCTTTGCATCATCAAGAAAACGCCCCCGATCAACCTTGTCAGGCAGACTCAGCAAGGTGTGCCTGGGCTCAACGCCGATCATTACCAGACCAGCAGAGACCTCATCACCCACCGCCAGGGCAAAGCCTTGCAACTGACGGGCATAATCTGTCACCCCGGCGCGGCGCAAGGCGGCATCCACACGCGGTAAGTCAGCAATATCATCCGTTAGTTTCGGCGAGCGGAAATAGCCCCGATGATGAATCTGGATACTGCCAACAATGGATGCCTGCATATTACGGGTCATGGTGTTGTGAATGCCGTCGTTAAAGCCCCAGAGAAACAGCAACGAAGCCAGTCCGATCATGATGGCAAAGGCCGTAATCAGGCTGCGCCGTTTATTGCGGAGAATATTGCGCACAGCCATCGACAGCATCATTGATCCTGCTTAAGTCCGTAGTTGTTCAACCAGGCTTCCCTGGCATCACGCGCTGCTGTAAAATGCGCCAACAGGGTTTCACCATCGCCATCAGCCAGCGCTTGCCGGATAGCGCGCAACTCATCCTGCAAGGCATCAAGCTTGTGCAGCAAGGCTTGCCGGTTGCACAAGGCAATATCCCGCCACATTTCCGGTGAAGATGAGGCAATGCGGGTAAAATCGCGAAAGCCGCCAGCGGCAAATTGGAAGGGATCGTGCTGATCACGCTCCAGCGCTGCCACGCTGTTGACCACGGCATAGGCTGCCATATGCGGCAAATGGCTTACCGCAGCCAGCAAATCGTCGTGTTCAGCCGCTGCCATGCGCAACACTTTGGCGCCGGCGGCCTGCCACCATGCTTCAACGTGATTGACAGCCTGCGCGTCCGTGGTCGCATCCGGGGTCAGCAAACACCAGCGACCATCATAGAGTTCAGCAAAGGCCGCCGCCGCGCCTGCATGCTCGGTACCGGCCAGCGGATGTGCCGGCACAAAACGCGATACATCCGGCAAATAACGTTGTGCCTCGGCCATCACCGATTGCTTGGTGCTGCCAACATCCGTGACAATGGTTTCCGGCGACAAGGCCGGTGCAATGCGTTGCAACAAGGCGCCGGTGCTGGCGACTGAAGTAGCCAGCATCACCACATCGGCGCCTTTGACTGCTTCGCAGGGATCGTGTGTCCAGCTATGGATAATGCCGCGCTGCTGCGCTGTTTTCAGATTCTCCGCGCCGCGTCCGACGCCGACGATATGACCAATCTCAAGCTGACGCTGCAAGGCCAGCGAAAATGAGCCGCCGATCAGCCCTACGCCGATAATAGCCAGGCGGGAAATGGCCGGAGGCGTACTCACAAATCACCCGATACGGCAGCCAGCACCTCAAGGAAATGGGTGTTCTCAGTCTTGCTGCCAACGCTGACGCGAAGAATATCCGGCATATGGCAGGCTGCCTGGGGTCGGGTAATGATGCCATGCTGTTCCAGCCTTGCATGCAGGGTCAGCGCCTGGTGATGACGCAGCAACACAAAATTGCCATGGCTTGGCCAGGCCAGCATGTGTTGCTTGGCCAGCGCTGCTTCCAGCCGCTGGCGCTCGGCCAGTGTACGCTGCACATGCGCTTCCACCCACGCCGATGATTGCAGAGCCGCGATGGCACCAGCCTGGGCAATACTGTTAACGTTAAAAGGCTCACGAAAACGATTCACGCAAGCCAGCAACCTGGCATCAGCAACGGCGTAGCCAATACGTGCGCCTGCCAGACCGTAAGCCTTGGAGAAGGTGCGCGTCACCACCAGTCCCGGGTGGTGCAACACCGTCAGCGTATCGCCAAGCTGATGACGTACATATTCATGGTAAGCTTCATCAAGAATCACCACCACATCAGGCGGCACCTGATCGAGGAACGCCTGCAACTGTGACAGCGATAACAAGGTGCCGGTCGGGTTATTGGGATTGGCAATGCAGATCACCTTGGTGCGCGGCGTGATAGCTGCCTGCATGGCGGCCAGATCGTGCCCCATGCTGGCATCCTCTTCCGTTACCACCGCCTGTGCGCCAGCCGCCGTGGTTGCCAGCGCGTACACCACAAAGCCCCGGCGACTGTAGATCACTTCATCGCCAACGCCAGCGAAACAGCGAATCAACAGCTCCAGCACTTCGTTGGAGCCATTGCCGGGCAGAATGTGTTCGATGCCACAGCCATGATAATCAGCAAGTGCCTCTTTTAACGCCCGTGCGTCACCATCCGGATAACGATTCAGTTCACAGCAGGCCCGCTGCATGGCATGCAGGGCCGCAGGTGGCATGCCATCGGCATTTTCATTGGAGGCCAGCTTTACCGCTTCCGTTAACCCGGTTTCGCGCAACAGCTGGCTGACCGGCTTGCCGGGAATATAAGGGTGAAGCCGCGCCGCCTGCGGCACGCAACGATCAGACCAGTCTGTCATAAGGGCCTCGCTACAGGGTAAGAACCACGGATCAGCAAACGGCTGCTTTGCGCTGCCACTTCTTCCAGGGCCTGTTTCATGTCTGGTTCATCGCGATGCGCCAGCACCTCGATAAAGAAAAAATATTGCCAGTGACGAATTCTTGAAGGCCGCGATTCAATGCGGCAAAGGCTGATATTGCGCCGGGCAAAAGGTTCAATCAGATGATTCAGCGCCCCGGGACGATCCTGCAACGAGGCGACCAGCAGGGTTTTATCTTCACCGGAAGGCTGGGCGTCATGTTGCCCGATCACCAGAAAACGGGTGGTATTGTCATGCGCATCTTCAATATTGCGGGAAATACAGGGAAGCTCGCAATACTGCGTAATCGCCTCCGGGCCAATAGCCGCAGCCCGTTGCCAGTCAAAGCCGTGATCCTGGCCGTTTCTAACCTCTTCAATCATGCTGGCTGCCTGCACGGTCGAGGCGGCATGACGCAGTTTCGCATGTGGCAGATGATCCTGTAACCAGCGGCGGCACTGACCAAGCGGCTGAGGATGAGAGATCACCCATTGAATATCTTCCATGCGCGTTGCGTAACTGAATAACTGCAAATGAATGGCCAGTTGCACTTCAGCACAGGCCTGAATATCGCGCTCTGTTTCAGCAAACAGATCCAGCGTTGGATTCACCGCCCCCTCCAGCGCATTCTCCACCGGTACAATGCCATAATTGGCGCGACCTGACTCCACTTCATCGAAGACCATGCCAAGGTGATCGCAAGGCAAATAGCTGGCTGTAGCCCCAAACTGTCGTCGGGCAGCAGCATGACTGAAAGTGCCTTCCGGGCCGAGAAAAGCAATCGTCATCGGATGTTCCAGCGCCAGGCAGGCGCCAATGACTTCGCGATAAATGCCATGAATAGCGGCATCAGGGATGCGTCTGCTGTGACTGGCTTCGGCATAGGCCTGATGCCGCGCCAGCACACGGCGGATAATACTGGCCTCGCGGCTGGGAACGTAAAAGGGCGTATCAGGCCGGCTTTCTTTCACTTCCCCCACCTGCCTTGCCAGATCAGCCCGACGATGGATCAGAGCCAATAATTCATCATCGGCAGCATCAATAGCCTGACGCAATTCATTCAGGCGTTGTTGTCGTTGCTTGTCGTTCATGTGCGCCATGATAGAATCATCATGAAGAACGGCAAGGATACCCTGTTGTGTTAACATCCGAGAACCAACAGAACCAGCTTACATCACCAGGTAAGTCTCAATTCGAGGTAAACCATGTTTATATCCAGCGAAATATTGTAACAATCAGGCTACACCAAGGGAATCGTTACGAATTAGGGTGTGAACCCCTCCGGGTGAAGAGGCTGATATCGCCTGAAGATACATATGCACGAATAAGTATGCGGGCAAGCAAAAGGGCCGCGTACGAACCTATACGCGCAGTGTGAAAAGAGCATTGATCCGGACTCTCCCTGTTCGATTGCAAAATAGATTGCAGTGGCAAAAAAAAATGCCAAGCTTCCGGCAGTTAACAGGAGGGAACATGGGTACTGACACTATTCACAGCATTTTGACCGAAGAGCGGACATTTGCGCCGCCGCAGGATGACCGCGCCTTTGTTACATCATTAGCCGATCAACAAGCGCTGGCAAACACTTTTGCTGAGGATTTTGAGGGTCAATGGGGCAGACTGGCCCGTCAGCACCTGCAATGGCAAACACCGTTTGAACGCGTGTTGAATGAGGAACGGGCGCCTTTTTTCCGCTGGTTTGAGGATGGCCGACTGAATGTTTCGGAAAACTGCCTGGATCGGCATGTGGCCGCCGGACGCG
>WFOJ01000058.1 GCA_015488125.1 Mariprofundaceae bacterium | reverse complement strand
CAGTGGCTGATGCCGATACAATTGGCCTGGCCGTTAGCGGTATTGCCGGCCCGGATGGCGGTACGGCAGAGAAACCCGTGGGAACAGTATGGGTGGCTATTGCCGTTCCGCACAGCCGCACGCGAAGCTTCCGCTTGTCGCTGACTGGCAGTCGCAGTGCGATTCAGGCACAGGTGGCCATGCAGGCGCTGGCTGAAGTCTGTATGTCGCTCAAAACATGAACATGAATTATACCATCCTCGATAAAGAAACCTGCTATCAGGGCTTTTTTCGCCTGGAGCGTTACCATCTGGCGCATGATACCTTTGCTGGCAGCCGCCTGCATGTGCAGCGTGAACTGCTGGAGCGTGGCGATGCCGTGGCTGTACTGTTGTATGATCGACAACAAGATCGCGTATTGCTGCTGGAACAATTCCGCATCGGCCCGGCAGCGCGTGCCGAACAGCCCTGGATGCTGGAAATCGTCGCCGGCATGATTGATGAGCACGAGGATGCCGAAACTGCCGCCCGGCGCGAGTGTCTGGAAGAATCAGGTTATGCCGTGCGTGCCCTGCAACAGCTTGGCCGTTATTATGTCAGCCCCGGTGGCACTTCCGAACGCATCACGCTTTATCTGGCGGAAGTGGACAGTCAACAACAGCGGGCAGAAGGTGGTGGCCTTGTAGCCGAGCATGAGGATATTCGCTATTTCTGGTGTACACGTCAGCAGGCCATGAACTGGCTGGCTGAGGGCCGAATCTGCTCTGGCGCACCCATGCTGGCATTATTACTGGCCTTTGGTCATCAGGGAGTCGTGGCATGCGGGTAATGCGTCACTGGCACAGCATCAGTCAGCATCCGGAGCTACACGGTTGTGCCCTGACCATTGGCAATTTTGATGGTGTCCACCTGGGGCACCGGCAGATTCTTGCTGAACTTCGCGGTCATGCCCTGAACGCCAATGGCAAGGCCTGTGTGGTAACGTTTGAACCGCATCCGCGAGCTGTGTTGTTTCCCGATGAAGCACCGCGTCGGCTTGGTCATTTGCACGATCGCCTTGAATGGCTGCGGCAATGCGGCGTCGATGGCGTGCTGGTATTGCCGTTTAATCACGAGTTGGCGGCCTGTTCTGCCGAGACGTTTACGCGCCGTCTCCATGAGAACTTTGGCTTTAAGCATATTCATGTTGGCTATGACTTCGCTTTTGGCCATGATCGTCAGGGGCATTCCGATATGCTGCGTCAACTTGGCGAGCAACTGAGCTTCACCGTCAGTGAAGCGGCAGCCTTTGAGCTGCATGGCGGCGTGGTGTCATCCAGCCGCATTCGTTCGTTGATTGAAGCTGCCGATTTTGCCGCCGCAGAGGCCTTGCTGGGTCGTCCTTACGAGGTTTCTGGCCATGTATGCAAGGGTGAGCAGCGCGGCAGAAGTCTGGGTTTTCCGACGGCGAATCTCACCACCGAAGAACTGGTGCATCCACCGGCAGGCATTTATGCCGTGTGGGCCGGCATTAGCGATCAGCAGCAGGCAGTTCGCTATCTGCCTGCCGTGTCCTATCTCGGTTATCGGCCTACATTTCAGGGGCGCAGCCTGATCCTTGAAACCCATCTTCTTGACCAGCAGTGTGATCTTTATCATCAGCGCCTGCGCGTGCGTTTTGTGCAGCGGATCCGTGAAGACCGCAGTTTTCGCGGCGCGGAGGCGCTGGCTCGCCAGATTCGCAAGGATTGCGACAACGCCCGGGCGCTATTGTCAAAGCTCCAGTAAAGCCACGCCGGGCTGCTCGATATATGCCTTGACGGCGGATAAAAACTGCACAGCTTCACGACCATCAATCAAGCGGTGATCGTAGCTCAGCGCCAGATACATCATGGGACGAATCACCACCTGACCGTTCTCGGCTACTGGCCGTTGCTGAATGCTGTGCATGCCAAGAATGGCGCTTTGCGGTGGATTAAGAATGGGCGTGGAAAGCATGGAGCCAAACACGCCGCCGTTGGTGATTGAAAAGGTGCCGCCAGCAAGGTCATCAGGAGTCAGCTTGCCCTGACGGGCGCGGCGGGCAAGTTCAGCAATGCCCTGCTCAATGTCGGCAAAGCTCATCAAACCGGCATCACGCAGTACCGGTACCATCAACCCTTTGTCAGTCGAGACGGCAATGCCCACGTCAAGGTAGTTGTGGTAAACAATATCATCACCATCAATGGCGGCATTGAGCAACGGAAACTGCTGCATGGCATGGGCGCAGGCGCGCACAAAAAAAGACATCATGCCCAGTTTAATACCATGCCTGTCCACAAAGGCATCCTGGTAACGTTGGCGCAGATCAAAAACAGCCTGCATATTGACTTCGTTGAAAGTTGTCAGGATGGCCGCCGTGTTTTGTGCCGATTTCAGGCGGCTGGCAATGCGTCGCCGCAATGCGGACATCGGCTGACGTTCTTCCCGGCGACCATCATCATTGACCGATGGCGCGACGATTTCGTGATCTGATGCTCCGGTAGTTGCCGGCGCTGTGTCAGCGATGGCTGCTTTTACTTCGCCAGCCTCAGGGTGAGCTTCTTTCACCGTCATTTTTTCTGTTGCTTTTGCTGTCGCCACCGGCTGTTCGACAGCGCCAGCCTCCATGATGCCGATCACCTCGCCTGGTTTGACCGTTGCGCCGGCAGCTTGCCGTATCTCCCGGATCACACCTGCCTCAAAGGCGGTGATTTCCATGGTTACCTTGTCGCTTTCGATTTCTGCCAGTACATCATCAACAGCGACCGTGTCACCGGGTTGTACCAGCCAGCGCTCCAGCACTGCCTCGGATT
>WFOJ01000057.1 GCA_015488125.1 Mariprofundaceae bacterium | reverse complement strand
GTTGTGCCGCAGAATCCGCCGCATCCGCCACACCGGCAATGCCACCCTGGGCATAGTAGGTGTTGGATTGCTCAAAACGGCCCTTGTTGACCAGGATCACCTGACCATGTTCGGCCAGATCGCGTGCTGCCAACAAGCCGGCAGCGCCACTACCGACAACCAGATAATCACAATGCATCACCGGGCGGTTACTCACGCTGCATCTCCAGACCAGAAGCCACAGCTCATCAGCCAGCGGCGTATATCTGCGATCTCCTGCGGGCATATACTGTGTTCCATCGGGTAATCATGCGCATCCACCCGATGCCCCTGTTGCCGCAAGGCATGAGCCAAAGCCTGACCATGCCGATATGCGACCACCGGATCATATCGCCCGTGGCCAAGAAATACGGATGCGCAAGGCGTGGCCGGCAAGGTCTCCTGCGGCAGCAATTGGTAGCAGGAAAGTGCGATCAGGCCAGCCAGCGGTTGTTGCTGCCGCAGGCCTGTGTAAACAGTCATGGCGCCACCTTGCGAGAATCCGGCCAGCACCATGCGGCTGGCGTCAAAACCTTGCGCTTTGACATCATCAATGATCGCCTGAATATGCACGCTGGCACGATGGACGCCCGCTACATCCTGTGGGCCGGGCAGCTCATCGCTGTATATATTGTACCAGGCAGGCATGGGCAGATCGCCATTGATCGCCACAGGCTGATGCGGCGCATGTGGAAAAACAAAACGGGTGGCTACAGGTGGCGCAAGTTCTCTGGCCAGTGGCGCAAGGTCATGGCCATCAGCGCCAAGGCCATGCAACCAGATCATGCAGTATCGGGGGTTGGCAGCACTGTCAACCCAATGACAAGGGTGTGAAAATCGCATGCCTAACTCTTGCGCAAATATTGCCGTTTTTACAGTACCCCGGCAGGCAGGCAGCAAGGGCAGTGAATGAAGCCTCGAATAATTGCCTGTTTGTCAACGCTTTTCGGGCTGTATAAGCGTCATGGACGGGAGGTAATCTCATGCAGCCATGTATCCACCATCGGCTCCTGCAATAAACGGATAAAGCGTTGATTGACATCGGGCATATCAAGCGATGTTAATGCACTACGCGAACACCAGCAGTGGGGGCTTTCCGGCGCAGGCGGTTCATCATCAGGTGAAAAGCAGATAAACACCACAAAGTGAAGATGCAAATCTTGACCGGTATCGACAAAGCCCTTGCCCAGATGCCGCCAGTGCGTGCCGCGAATACCGGTTTCTTCCTGTAATTCACGCACCGCTGCCTGCAAGGGCGCTTCACCATCTTCCAGTTTGCCACCGGGAAACGTCCACAGTCCCGGCAGGGTCTGATCCTTACGCCGCTGCAACAGCAACACCTGCCCGTCACGCCGCAAGGCGATGGCCAGGGCAACGACGTGTTGCTCAGGTGGCACCGATCGCTTAGCGGGCTTTTTCAAGATAAAACTGCCAGCAATTATTGGCCCGAATGACATGCAGCAAATGATGCTCAAATTTGCAGGCATAGGCGGTAATATCAATTTCGGAGGCCGGATCAGTTGAAATTACATGAAGAATTTCTCCTGGCTGCATTCGCGCCATGGCCTTTTTGGTAAGCAATACCGGCATGGGACATTCCAGGCCTGAGGCATCCACACATTGATCAGCGACAACAGGTTGGCTCATTACTGTGTTTCACTCCATGATGGTTGACGCATGCCATCACTGACGCATGCTGCAATATCATTCGTTCTGACATTCACACCATGCACCCGCACAGCATCGGCGCCAGCTGTTGGCTTAACCAGCATATCGCCGGGTTTCAGCAGGTGTTCGGCCCCTGTATCATCCAGAATGATTCTGGATTCCACCGACGTTTGCACGGCCAGGGCGATACGGGCGGGAATATTGCTGCGTAATTTGCCCGTGAAGGTTTTGGCATCGGGGCGCTGGGTTGCCAGAATCAGGCGAATGCCCATGGCTCTTCCCTTTTGAGCCAGTCGTACCAGCTGATGTTCAGCCTCGGGCAGCTGCATGATCAGGTCAGCCAGTTCATCAATGCAGACGACAAGATAGGATAAATGTGTCTCAATGTCGCGTTCAGCGAACTGATCTGCGCGCATGCGTGCGGCAACAGTATCGCGCGCCAGCCAGACATCGCTGAATGAAGCATAATCATAGTCAGAAAAAATCCGGCTGCGCTCTTCCATTTCTTCAACCAGCGCCTTCAGCACATCCGCAACATCATCCATTTCCGTCACAATATCCTGACCGAACAGGTGTGGCAGTCCGGCATAATGACCAAACTCCATACGTTTGGGGTCAATCATGCAGAGTTGCATCTGCCGGGGGGACAAACGCCATAGCAAAGACATCAGCATGGCATGTACACAAACGCTTTTGCCACTGCCTGTGGTGCCAGCTACCAGCACATGTGGCGCTTCATCCAGGTCAAAGCAAAAAGGTTCACCGAGCACATCCACGCCCAGCCACATGCTCATGGGAGGCGTGGTCTCATCTGCCTGGTCGATCCAGTCTTTCAGATCATCGGCACGCACGCTTTTCCACTGCGCTTTGGGCAAAGGCTGATCCAGCCATGCGGTTAACGGCTCATTTGCCTGCATCACCGTCAGCGAACCTTCGGACAAACCAAGCTGAAAACAGAGTTTATCCAGCCCCTTACGCAGCAACTCAAAATCACCCGCTTGTGAAAACTTCAGTGTAAAGCGTTGCAAACGGTAGCCAGTGGTGATGTTCACCAGTTCAGCGTTAAGACCAATGGCCTTGCGCAAGGCATGCACCAGTGTTTCATTCTCTATGGCGGGCGTGTCTCCATACGATTGTTCATAAGCGGCAAAAAACTCCTGATACAGGTAGTCATAAAAATCGTTTTTGCGGCTCCACGATGTTCGCAATTCTGCCAATCCTCGCCGAATATGGCGCTGAAGATAGCGGCGATACGCTTCCTCATCTGCGAATAAATCCTCATGGTGCAAAACAGACAGCATGGCGCAAACAGCGTCATTGAAATCCCGGGGACCACGCTCATCGGGCGCATGGCCACTGCCTGTTACTTGCTGCAGACGGTATTCGCTGCCTTTTTCCCTGATGTTCGCTTTATCGAAGCTGTCATCCGGCAGTTCACTCAGACGCATGGAACGAGCCAGAGCAATGCGCAGCACCATCCATTTATGACAAGAGCCTGTCAAACCATAGCGGATAATTTCCGCGATGGTGTTTTCATCTTCTCTGGATGTAAAAACATCAGACATCTTCGCGCTCCCACCATGAACCGGATGCAAAGCTGGTGCTACGGCCATCAGGATTGACCAGGCAATATTCACGATAGACATAAGGCTTGATTCTTGCGTGCTTGGCAGCGTCAATCTCGGAATCTGTCGGTAGCAAAATCACTTGTTTTGCCACCTGAGGATAATACTGGTCAATCAGTTGAAGCTGGTGCTTCATATCAATGCGTGCCAGCGGTGTATCAATCACCATCGGCAGTTGCTTGTCAGAAACATCCTTGAGTGCCCACAGCAGGGCGGTAGCCACCAGTTGCTTCATACCGGCTGAAATTCCGCCCATGGCCACCGGCTGACCTTCCGCATCCAGATAATGCAGGCCAAAGCTGTCATCCACATGAATACGGGCAATCAGATGATGTGAAGTCATCAAGGTCTGAACATGCTTGTTAATTGCTGTTTCCAGGGCTTCCCGTTTGCATTTTTTCAGCGCCTGCTTGTATTCGCGAAAAAAGTTTTTGAGCTGTTCTGCTGCATCTTTCCGCTTTTGAATGGTGTGTGAAAGCTTCACCCTGTGTTCCTGAAGCCGAATATCTTTCTCAAGCAGGTCAATTTTCCGCCTGGCGCTTTCCATATCGCGATGAATATCTCTTTTGTTGTATTCCAGCTCTTTCTTCTCTTCCTCCTTGTACTCTTTCTGTTGACTGAGGTGTTCAAACCTCTGCCGTTCAGCGGGAGACATTTCTACCAGATTATCAAGCTCGATGCGCAACTCGGTCAGTTCGCGCCGTTCTTTCTGCAATTGTTTGAAATCCTGCTGCAATGTTCGCATGCCTTCAGTTCCGAACATTCCCTTCAGGATCAGCTGTTGTAACTGCTTCGCATGTTCTTGCGGTATATGGGAAAAATCACAACCGTTGCTCTTGACCCTGTCGGTATTTAAGTACGCTGCACAGCAGTGTCGTAACTGTTCCCTGTAGAATTCGCGTTGATCAGTTCGTAGCGCAGGAATCGGCGGCGGTGGAGCAGTATGAAACACTTCATCAGGCAGTTGTTCAAAAAAATTCTGCAACGCATCGTACTGACGATGCATCAGTGTTTGCAGATGCGCATCCAGTTGCGCTTTCACCTGGTTCAACACTCCCTGGTTGGCCAGTAAGGGAATGCTTCGCGTTATCTTTTCTGTCAGGTCAGCTTTACGTTTTTCAACAGAGGATTCGAGCTGACGGTAGCGTTCTTTTAACCTGGTTTTATTGCGATCATTGCTGACGAAATAAGCTGCAAACTGCTTTTTTTGTCGTTGTATATCTTCAATCTCCCATTCAAGATCGGCGATTTGCTCCTCATACCCGGCAAGTTTTTCCTCACAGGCTGCAATATATTGTTCCTGCTCTTCTTTTTTGTGGTAAAGTTTTTTTAATTCCGCTTCCTCCTGCGCGTTCATCGCGTCTTTTCGCCAACCTGAAATCACAGCTTTCAGTGCATCTTGTAAGCGTTCGGTCTTGCTGATGTTCAGCAGCTGTTCAATATGCCGGGTTTGTACATCACGGTTGGCTTCAGCCAGCGTTTGCACCTGCTCGCCATCGAAGAAGTAAAACGGCAGATAACTTTCGGGAATGCGTTCAGCAATAAAGCGTTCGATTCCCTCCCTGTCCACTTCCTCATCAATAAAATCTGCCTGCAGGGATAATTCATCCTGATAGCGCCCATGCGCAATATCCCATGTGCGACTCAAGCGCACCTGACCGGCAGACTCCTGCCAGCAGGCGCTCACCCCGCATGTAGTCTGACCTTGACGACGGGCATGGGAGTTGACAATACCTTGCCAGTCGTCACCTGCACCCAGCACATATTGTTTTGGACTGACCGTGCGTTGCCGTTGAACAGACGCCCGCAAGGCATCATTCACGCCGGTAAACAGCAGTTTCAGGCTGTTTAGCAGGCTGGTTTTACCAAAGCCATTGCGTCCGGTGATCAGCACGACATTTCTGGCATCATCTGCGCCGCGCAGATCAAGCTGGTGCCTGCCGTAATAGGAAAACAGGTTGTGAATTTCGATGGTTTCAAAGATCATGATATGCCTTCTGGCTCATCATCACTGGAAGGGATCCATTTTTCAATGACACGACGCACATCATCTTCCAGGCCTTGTTTGCTGCCGCGCTTGTCCATGGAGGGGTATTTTTCTGTAACAAGCCTGAAAAGCTCTTCAATGACCTGAAGGTTGATTTCATGGTCATCAGCAATGGATCTGAGCAATGCCTGTTCGTCCATGTTGCCTCCGTAGAACGAAATGGATGCCGGACGACGACCAAATTCTGCGGCAATATCATTGGCGGCATGTAAGGGGTCGAAATCTTCATTCCACTCATGCTGAATAATGGCCAGTTCTTCATCGCTGATCAACTGACGACCAATGTTCTGTTCCAGCGCCAGCAAGCGCCGCAGGATTTCCATTTGTATCTCAGGTACGAACGGCCCCTTGCCCGGCAGGCCATTGCGTCGTTCATTGCGCCGTGCGCCGGGTTGATCACGCAGCTGTTGCAGCCAGTTGCGAAATTCATTGAGTGGGCGCATCCATGCTTCGCCAGTTTCGATAAACCCCTGCATGGATTTATCCTGCGATACCACCGTACAGGTCCAGCAGCCAAAACGGCTGCCACCACAGGATGGTGTATTGAGGTCCAGCACAATCGGGCACTCACCGCCATTGGCCTGCTTGTAAAGATTGAGCATGAAATCATGACTACCCCCCCATGGTGGCGGGTTGTGGCTAAACAGATATTCCCACACATCATCGGTGGACCAGTCGGCAATGGGCGAATAAATCAGGGTATTGGCAATATCATTGTGCGGATGAAGCCCCCGGCTATTGTTTGCCTTGCTTTGCATGGTCTGTTTGCGGGTACTACTCTCATCATAGCGCGTGCCAAGCAGCAGAATAACGCTGCCGGATACGGCTGTGATGGCATTGATGCAAGCTTTGGAAGGGTCAATCTTCATGCGCTGGGTGCACCAGCGGAAAAAACGTGTCGGCGAAGGATAACCCCGGCCAATCAGCAGGCTCCAGAAGGTATCTTCCATCTTCGGGGAAACACGGTGGACTTCCAGTGGCAGGCCGGAGGCAAGCGCATGACCTTCAAGAATTTTCAACGTTTTGTGCAAATAAGCTTCGACGTTGGGCGCTTCCACCCGTGTGTCGGAGGACATGACATGCACGGGCTTTAACCGATAACCCGCATCTTTCAGGCTGATCAGAACTTCATAGACAAGTTGCAACAACAAGGTGGAATCCTTGCCACCTGAATAGGCGATGACCCACGGACGCTGGTCCGCCATATACTGCTCTTTGATCCGCGCTTTGGTCGCATCGAAGCGGTTGTCCGCAACAATGTTCATGATTAAGGGCAGATTCCTAGCTGCGGTAATCTGCGTTGATGGTGATATAGTCGTGGGTTAAATCCCCCGTCCATACCGTGGCTGTGCCATCGCCAAGACCAAGATCGACGTGCAGGGTGAATTCAGGGCGGGCAAAAACGCGCATGCCGTCTTCATCGCGGTAGGCTTCATGCAGCAGGCCATGCTCCATGATCAGCACTTCATCAGCTTGTAAGCGCACGCGATTGGCATCCAGCGTCACCGGCGCATTGCCCATGGCCATGATGATGCGTCCCCAGTTGGCATCAGAACCGGCAAAAGCCGTTTTGACCAGCGGTGAAACGGCGATACTGCGCCCTAATAAACGGGCTTCTTCTTCCGACGTT
>WFOJ01000056.1 GCA_015488125.1 Mariprofundaceae bacterium | reverse complement strand
TGGTCAAACTGCGCCTGTTTTGGTTTTCCCTGCACCAGATGGTGTTCTGCCATCCACAAGTCCCTGATGCCGCGAATCCAGTTATCAACCATGCCAAAATGCTGGCATTCCATGGCTGCCCGAACGCCACCGCAATCATAATGCCCGGCAACAATAATGTGTTTGACCCGTAATACATCGACGGCGTACTGGATGGCTGCCAGTGCATTGAGGTCCACATGCTGAACCTGGTTGGCGATATTGCGATGGACGAAAACATGGCCTGGCTCAACACCAATCATTTCATTGGCGGGTACACGCGCATCAGAGCAACCGATCCACATATAGTCCGGTTTTGTCTGCTCTGCCAGATGACTGAAATAGGCGGGGTTCTGCTGCTGTTTGCTGGCTGCCCAGTTGCGATTGGCGCGCAAAAAATCTTCAGGTTGATGTTGTTGTTTCATATTGACACATCAAAGGCGGGAAACCGCTTCCTCATGCCTTGTTCTTTTCCTTTAATCGGTTGTCGATGCAGCGGCAAGCCAGGCAGGCAGCGCTGCAATCGAATGGAGCTGTGCATCCGGCGTGATACCGGTTGTTTTCAGGTATTGATCGACAAATGCTTGTCGGTATTTGCCGGTTCTGACCAGCGCTGCGCCAAGCCCGGCATGCAAGGCGCCTGCCACGTCCGACTCAATATCATCGCCAACCATCAATGCCTGTTGTGGCGCGACATGGCATGTGTTGCAAACAGCCGCGAAAAAATCCCTGGATGGTTTACCAAGCACGACAGCTTTGCTGTCGGCAGCGTACTCAACAGCGGCGACGAAAGCGCCAAGATCCAGATGCAGGCCGTCCGGTTTTTGCCAGAAACGGTTTTTATGCAGGGCCAGCAACGTCGCTCCCTGCATGACATCAAGAAAAATCTGCCGAAGTAGCTGCGGCGAATAGCCTTCGCCGCCAATATCGCCCATGACAATCACCTGGGCTGCGTCATCTGTTTCCGCAACATTCGGGAAATCTTCCCGCAAGGCATCACGGACGCACAGGCGGCAAGGGCGATCGTTGATGGCACGGCAGGCAAGCGCCGCAGGCGTGAAAAGATCATCTTCAGCAATATCCAGACCGAGCCTTGCCAGTTTCCCGGCAATCATTCGCCGGGATTGCGTCGTCGTATTGGTCACCCCTGCGATGCGATATCCGGCCGCCCGCAATGCTGCAATCGCTTCGTTTGCACCATCAATCATCTGATCGCCAACGTAAAGAACGCCATCCAGATCAAGCAGCACCGCCCTGATATTTTCGCCCCGGGTCATTGCAATACCTCTCCTCACCTGAAGAACCGGAGGCCCCGGAGCCTGTTCGCGTTATTCAGAAAAAGCAGGATCAATGCCTTCAATGTCATCAATATCCTGAAGATCAATCTCGTACGTTGCTTCAGGGCTTTCGTCATCATGTTTGTTGTCATCATCGTCATCAAATACATTGAGGCCGGGAAGTTCCGGTTTTTTGTAATCCTTGATAATGTTTTCTCTTCTGGCTCTTTCCAGACGTTCGGCCCTGGCTTTAAGCGCCGCTTCTTTTTTCAGCTTCAGTTGCTCCTGAAAAGCCCTTTCTTCGGCCAGTATGCGTTCCCGGCGCTCTTGCTCCAGGCGCGCCTGCTCCCGGCGTTGCTGCTCGGCGCGTTCCCGTTCCAGTTGTAACTGCTGCTCACGTCGCTGCTGCGCTTCCCGCTCTTTCTCGCGACGCAGGCGTTCGATTTCTTCGCGTGCCTGCCGGGCTTTTTCTTCCCTGATTTTCGCAGCCTCTTCTTCTGCTGCCTTTAGCCTCGCGGCTTCCTCTGCGGTAGCGGCTTTTGCCGCTTCCCGCTCTGCCTGTAGTTTATCCTCAAGGGTTTTGATTGTCTGCTCAACACTTGCCGCAGCGCTGTGTTCACCGATGGCATGGTATTGTTGAACAATCCCCTGATACAGGGCAATAGCCTGCCGGACATGACCTGTCTTTTCGACACACCAGGCATGACGAATCTGGATATCGAAATGATCTGTAATATCGTCACAGGCCATCAGTGAGGTGTAGAGAAGCGCCGCTTTCTCATAGTCACCAGCGGTCACGGCCTTGCGCGCATTGCGCATGGTCTGCGGAATATTCAGCTCCCCCATGTAGCGCCTCTGACCATTGACCTGCCTCCGAATATCGCCAAATGCGTTCGAATTATTCATTGATTTGTACAATTTTCAAGCATACCGTCAAATAACGACCGATACCCCTGCTTGACGTTGTGAGTATCGCTCGCTTGAATCCGCGCCCATGAATAAATCGCTATTTCTCGCCCTTGCCGCCATCATGTCCATGGCCGTAAGCGGCTGTTCCCATGCACCCAAGATGTTCTGGGGCCTTGATGAAGGCACTGATCAACAGGCCAAAGGGGCAAAAACCGTCAAGGCCGAGGTTCGCCCGGCCCTTGAAGTGCCGCCTGAACTGCGTGGCAAGGTGGAAGTCCCTGAAGCAGCGAAAGTTGCCACTGAAGAGAAACTTCCCAAACGCTACAGCAAGCGCGTCGCCGGTAAAAAGGTTGCCCTGGACGCACGCCTCTATGAAGCTGACGCAGCCACGGTGTTTTCTGCCACCATTGATGCCATGAGCGCGCTGAACCTGCCGGTGGACAGTGTGGATTCAGCCAGCGGCACGATCACCACGGACTGGGTACGCACGGATGCCAACACCACTTCGGAGAACAGTTTCGTCAAGGGATTTGATCTCTTTGGTGCCTCCGGCGCACGAGCCGTTCGCTATCGCTATCTGGTGCGCGTGATGCGTCTGCGTGGCGAAGAAAGCACGACGAACAAAACCCGCCTGGAAATACGCACCACCGGACAGGCGTTTATTGGCAATCACTGGGTCAACAAAAAACTCAAACGCAAATATGCCAACGAGTTGTTCTCCCGCCTTGAGGAACGCCTCGGCAACAGCGACCAGTAAGCGCATGCAGGTCACCATTATCGGGGCCGGTCTGGCTGGCTCCGAGGCTGCATGGCAACTGGCTGAACGCGGCGTGGATGTGGCGCTTTATGAAATGCGCCCACAGCGCAACACACCAGCTCATCGCACGGCTGCATGCGCGGAGCTGGTATGCTCCAACTCCTTTCGCGCCGATCACCTGGGCAATGCTGTCGGCCTGCTGCATGAGGAAATGCGCATGATGAACTCACTCATCATGCGTCAGGCAACAGCCAGCCGCGTACCTGCCGGTGGCGCGCTGGCCGTTGACCGGGAAGCCTTTTCTGCTGCCGTCACCCAGGCACTGGAGCAGCACCCCCGCATCACCCTGCACCGTCAGGAAATCACCGCCATCCCCGATGATGGCCTGCTGCTGATTGCCAGCGGCCCCTTAACCTCCGAAGCCCTGCATACGGCCATCAGCCAGCGCACCGGGGCGGAGCAACTCAGTTTTTTTGATGCCATTGCCCCCGTCGTGAATGCCGAAAGCATTGATACGGAGATTGCCTACTGGAAATCGCGTTACGATAAAAATGTTGCTGAAGGCGAAGCCGGGGATTACCTGAACTGCCCGATGAACCGCGAACAGTACGAAGCCTTTGTCGATGCCCTGCTGACGGCTGAAACAGTCGCTTTCAAGGGCTTTGAGGACGTGCCTTTTTTTGAGGGCTGTATGCCGGTGGAAGTCATGGCAGCGCGTGGCCGTGACACGCTGCGTTTCGGGCCGATGAAACCTGTGGGGCTGGAGCATCCCGAAACAGGGGAGCGCTTTCACGCCGTGGTACAGCTGCGTCAGGATAACAGGGCAAAATCACTGATGAATATGGTCGGTTTCCAGACCAAGATGAAATATGGTGAACAACAACGGGTGTTCCGCATGATTCCCGGTCTGGAACAGGCGGAGTTTTTTCGCCTCGGCTCGCTGCATCGCAACACATTCATTCGCTCACCGGATGTGCTGGATGCTTGCCTGCGACTGAAGTCCGAGCCGCGCATTCTGTTTGCCGGCCAGATCACCGGCGTTGAAGGTTATGTGGAGTCCGCCGCCACCGGCCTGATGGCCGGACGCTTTCTTGCCGACATGGCTGCCGGGCGTGAGCCTGTTGCCCCCCCTGAGGATACTGCGCACGGCGCCTTGCTGGCGCATGTATCGGGAACCCGGGCAGAAGATTTTCAGCCCATGAACATCAATTTTGGCCTGTTGCCGCCAGCCCCCAAACGCCATGGCAAACGCCGTCTGGGAAAATCGGAACGTCGGCTGCTCGCTGCTGAACGGGCGCTTGCCTCGCTGCGTCAGTGGCTGAACCACTGTTCGGAAACATCAACATAACGGAGCACATATGGGTATTGGAAATATTGGAAAAATGATGAAGCAGGCGCAGCAAATGCAGCAGCGCATGAAAGATTTGCAAAAGGAAGT
>WFOJ01000055.1 GCA_015488125.1 Mariprofundaceae bacterium | reverse complement strand
GCCTTGGGTACCAGTTCGGCATCCGGTGATGCCTGTAATTGTTGTAGCTGTTTTTCAATTTCTTGCCGGTTTTCCAGCGCCTGCGCCGAAAAAACGCCCAGTGAACAGTAAATGAGTATCAGCCACAGGATATGGCGATAGCGGTTGTGATAATTACGCAAGGTCTAGCATCCTTTGTAATGACGTTCTGGCTGCCGCTTTGTGAGCGTCAGGCACGATAATGCGATTGCCATCTTCACCGTTGGCAATCGCTTGTAAACTGGCCAGCAAATGCTGTGGATCAGTACGAAACATGGTAGAGCACATGCACACCATGGGAGAGAGAAAAAACACCTGATGCTGAGGATGCTGCAGGCGCAGGCGATTCACCAGATTCAGTTCGGTGGCGATGGCAAACACCTGCTGGCCGTCGGCTTCCTGCACATGGCGGATAATGGCTTCTGTTGAACCAACAAAATCCGCTGTTTCGCATACCTCGCGTGAACACTCAGGATGCGCAAGAATGCGGACACCGGGATGTTGTTCACGCATGGTGGCGGCATGGCTGGCCTTAAACATCTGGTGCACAGAGCAAAAGCCCTTCCACAGAATCAGCCGTGCCCGGGCAATGGCCTGTTCGGTATTGCCACCAAGCGGCAGCGCTGGATCCCAGATGATCATCTCCGTATCCGGGATGCCCATGCGCATCGCCGTGTTTTCGCCAAGATGCTGATCGGGGAAGAACAGTACTTTTTCGCGCCGCTGCCATGACCACGTCAGAATCTTTTCAGCATTGGATGAGGTGCAAACAATGCCGCCATGCTCACCGCAGAAGGCTTTAAGCGCTGCTGTGGAGTTAATATAGGTCACCGGCGTCACCTGTGCTTCGGCATCAATTACACTGCTTAATTGTTGCCAGCAGTGTTGTACCTGCGCATCGTCGGCCATATCGGCCATGGAGCAGCCAGCCGCAGGGTCAGGCAAAATCACCTGCTGTGCAGCGCCGGTTAAGATATCCGCTGTTTCGGCCATGAAGTGAACACCGCAAAAAATAATATGCGGGACGGCTGTTTGTGCAGCCTGATGCGCCAGTTTGAGCGAATCACCGGTCATATCAGCAAAGCGAATCACTTCCTCGCGCTGGTAGTGATGACCAAGAATCAATACCTGATCACCCAGGCGTTGTTTGAGCCGGGCGATTTCCTGCAGTAATTCATCTTCGGGACGGTCGTAAAGGGATGAGAGTATATCATCATTCATAGGGGAAGTGTGTGACGGCCATTCTTTTTGTCAATGTGCAAGCGCGAACATAATGCAATGAAAAGAATAAATGAACAGCTGCTTAAAGTGGATTTAGGTGTACTTTTGCGGTACGAAGAGAGATGCCAGAAGTTGTGTGGCTTCAATATCCGGTTTTGACTCAATTTCGCCGTTTCTTTCCTCGTTTTGTCAGACGTATCACTTCCAACCACCAGATGATAGTTTATTGTTATAATCTTCGTGACTTAGTACTTCGACGACATTCAAGGCGCCATCTTTCTCGAAACAGATGAGCCTGTAGCTCCAGCCTACGGGGATACTGATAACTTCTCTTTGCCGCATGCTTACCAAGCGCTTGCCTTTTAGGCTGTGATAATTTACGCCTGTTGATATCATTTCGATAATAGACAACGTTTTTTCAGCGACTTTTTTGGGAAGGTGCGAAAGATCTATTGGTGATGATTTTATTTTCTCATTCCAGGCAGATTTACGTTTTAGCTTTTTCTGATGTATTTCTTCTTCTTGTTTGCAACGGTGGCAAAACGCCCCCTTGCCCCTATGCCCACAGGGGAAAGTTTTCTTTCTGCTTGTCATGGTACATTTCCAATATTAATGATGATGTTTAACGCACTTGTTGATGCGTGAATGCGATCAGTGAATTCGACAAAGGCAGGTGTTTCGCAGTCCAAACACAGGTGACCTGGCATTCCATCGTTGCATTTATTGCTCCCAGTGATCATGAGCAGAAAGGCTAAAGTTGGTCAGGTATATGTGCAAGGTGCAATACCAACCAAGCAGTGGTGGGATTTGCATCCACCGCACCAAGTGATCAACGCAAACGCGTCAAAATATTTTTTTGAGAATATCCCACGCTTCAAAGGCGATCAGTAATCGTCAGTTCAGTTTGTCGATGGATGCCATGACCGCATTCAGTTTCTGTTCAAATTCATCCAACGAGGCGGTCACCTCCTCCTGTTTGCCGGTCTGCAATACCTCTTCCAGTTTTTTCGCTGCCTCATAGAGTGACGAAGCACAAAGGTTGCCCGATGTTCCCTTGATGTCATGAACAAGCACCTTGGCAGCATTGGTATTGTTCTGCGCCAGGTGTGAGCGAATCTTCACAGCGGTATCGGAAAAGTTTTGACGAAAACTTAACAGAAGTTTTTTCGCCAGTGGTTTGTTGCCTTCAACGATCTTTAGCAAGGCGGAGAGATCAATGCCCGGCAAAATCGCAGGTAGTTCACCCGTTTGTTGCTCTTCGTCTGTCTTTGCTGTCTGTTGCGGAGGAGTTTGTTTAATCCACTTGCGCAACACACCAAAGAGATGATCCAGATCAATCGGTTTTGTGGTATGATCGTTCATGCCGGCAGCCAGGCATTTGCTTTTTTCTTCCGTCATGGCATGCGCTGTCATGGCAATAATCGGCAAATCCTCAAAACGGGTATCCTGGCGGATGATTTTTGTCGCCTCGTAGCCATCCATGACAGGCATCTGCAAGTCCATCAAGACAAGATCAAAGGGTTCTTCCCGAACTTTCTGCACTGCCTCTTCACCATTGTTGACGATGGTGACTTCAAAACCCGCTTGCCGCAGCACTTCATCGGCAATTTGCTGGTTGATCAGGTTATCCTCAGCAAGGAGAATCTTTGTGCCAGCAAGTTTTTTCAAGCTCTCTACATAAAATTCTTCCTGATCATTCTCAGATTGACGGCATGTGGTATAACCAAGGGTAGTCATCAGTGTATCAAACAACACCGATTGACCCACAGGCTTGATCAAAAAGCCATCAAGCCCCGCATCTTCCGCTTCTGCCATAATCTCTTCTCGGCCGTAGGCGCTCACCATGATAATGGTTGGAATTTGCTTAAGGTCGGGTAATTGCTTGATTTTTCTGCTTGCTTCGATGCCATTCATTCCTGGCATTTTCCAGTCCATCAACACCAGATGGTAGGGTGTGTTGCTGCGCTCAAGCATGGATAATGCCATTTCTCCTGAATCTGCGGTATCCACAGAGAAGGAAAAGTTCCTTAAATACTGCTCCATAATATCCCTTGATGTCGGATTATCATCCACCACCAATACCCGCATTCCCGCAAGTTCTTCAGGTACGCACAAGGATTTTTCTTCTTGTTGCTCGGCAATCTCAAAAAGCACGTCAAAAATAAATCTGCTTCCCTTACCCAGGGTGCTTTCAACGCGAATATCTCCTCCCATTAGGTTCACCAATTGTTTGCTGATCGCCAGACCCAAGCCTGTGCCACCATATTTTCTGGTGGTGGAAGTATCCGCTTGGGTGAAGGATTGAAACAATTTACCCTGTTGCTCTTCGGAGAGACCAATGCCCGTATCGGCCACCGAGAACTCCAGTCTCACGTTTTCGCTTTTTTCCTTTCTTACCCGTGAAAGCAGACTGACAGATACCGTGATTTGCCCGTGTTCTGTAAACTTGATCGCGTTATTGACGAGGTTCAGAAGTACTTGACCAAGCCTCAAAGGATCGCCCACCAGTATATGTGGTACGTTCGCATCAATGGAAAAATAGATTTCCAAGCCTTTTTCTTCGGCTTTTACCCCGATCATGGATGAGAGATTATCCAGCACCTCCTCTATGTCAAAGCGCACGGCTTCAATATCCATTTTGCCCGCCTCAATTTTGGAAAAGTCCAGAATATCGTTGATAATGGTCAGCAAGGCGTGTGATGATCCCTTGATTTTGGTTAAATAATCCCGTTGTTTGTCCGTCATTTCGGTTTTTAGCGCCAAATGCGTTAAACCAATAATTGCATTCATCGGTGTTCTTATTTCGTGACTCATCATGGAGAGAAACTCGGATTTGCTTTTGCTGGCCGCAATAGCCTCATCCTTGGCTATTGCCAACTCACGGGTGCGCTGCTGGATCATGGCTTCCAGATGATTTTGGAATTTGTCCAGGCTTTCGATCATGGCATTGAACTGCCTTCCCAGAAGACCGATCTCGTCATTCCCGGACACATCAACGCGCACATCCAGTTTTCCGTTCTGCACGGCCATTGCCGTCTTCATGATGCGGGAGATTCGTTTGGATAAACGGTAATAAACAAAACAGGCCAGTAAAATGATGGCAAGTATCAATGCTGCCATGCTCAGCCAGAAGGCATTGTTGCCGATTTTATTCTTGGCATGATTCAGCGCTTTTTGCGTTCCGATGACGGATGAAAGCGCAATATTTTTTTTGATAACCCTACCGACAATCCAGTGCATCGAAGGCATGCGCGCCATCGTCAGTACATACTCCTCGCCGCGCAAGTTCACGGGCATGGATTGCGCTGTGTCATGCCTGATAAACGATGATACAGCATTGCCAAGTTGCCGATTCGACGAATTTATTAAGTTGTATTTTAACACATCACCCTTGCGAAGGGTTTCTTTTGTAGATACACCAAGCAATGATGCCTGATTCCATGGCATTGAGATCACCTTTCCTGATCCGTCCAGCAAAAAGTAAAAACCTTCGCCTTCTTCCTGGCGTAAAAACAGCGCCGCAATTTGTTTGAGAGTAATATCCATGCCTGTGACACCCATGAATACCCCATCAGCGCTATACAGGGGCATGATCGCCGATGTCATCAGGCCTTGCCCGGCTGAGTCCTGATATACAGGTGTCCAGACGAGTTGGTGTGAGGGGTTGTTTTTGGGTGTTGCGATGGTGTAATATACGTCTTTGCGAATGTCATATTCAGGGTAGGCGGGTAATGCTTCTCCCAGATCAATATTGGGATAATAGCGTACGATTCCTTCCTTGAGCAGTAACCATGCCGCTACTGCCGATGGTGTTTCGCGCTGATGACTTTGCAGTAAGGTGTCAATATAGGAAGAGGCATTCAGGCGCTGTTGCACCATTGCCGAAGGTGGGGTGTGACTTAAATAAACAACCGAAGTCTGGTCGCCGGCGCCATTATGGAAGAAGTTTTTCTTCTCATTGTATCGCAAAACTTCCTGTTGGTGCGCATTTTTCGTGCCGAAAAAATCCTGCCTATTCAGGTAAGCAGTCGCCTGTCTCCCCTGCGCGATAGTCATATGGCGAATTGCCATGAATGTATTGTCCAGTCCTTCGGCTTTTTCGGTTATTTCACGCACAAGCGATGTGCTGACCTGCCGATCCAGCAGTTTCTGCTGGGATTCAAGCGCCGATCCTACGATATCATCCAGTGCGTGTTGCACAAAAAACTGCTGCAACAAAAAATACAACAGCAGAAGTCCTGTTACCAGCGCCATTAACTGAAAGCCGATGCGGTAGATCATGGTAGTATTCCCTACAAGTTATAGACCACAGCAATCTGAAGGTAATTGCTGCTTTGTTTATTTGCTCCGACAAATCCCGTTGTTGGCGTATAACGACCGAATAACGGGCTTACCCACAAGTGTTCGCTGACACTCCATTCTGCATAGATATCCATTTCTCTGGCAAAATGTTTGCTCTGACCCGGGCCTGGAACATCCGTATCAAAGATAAAAACCAATGCGCCAACGCCGAGGGATTCGCTTGTATCGGCGTGAAAGGCCACTTCCTGGATGTTGGCATTGCTACTAAATGGGCCCGCGTAATTGGCCGCTACCTCACCCTGAAACCAGGTGCCGTAACCGCGTGTAAAACCGTAGAACAGAGGATCGTAGGTTTCGCTAAAATGGCTGTAACGGTAATTGATGGATGGAGAAAAAGGCAGCGCCTGGAATGTATAGCCTAACTCCGAATACCAGGCGTTGGCATTTTTTTGCACTGCTGCCTTAAAGCTCTCCTGCACATAGCCCGCTGCGAGAAATAGCGGTTCAATACCCAGGTTGCCATGGCCACGTACATTGAACACCTGCATGTTGTCACGCTGCGCATAACTGCCCAGGAATTCATTGGCATTTACATATAAAATCTTGAACCAGGAAGCGCCAAGGGTTCCTCGTTTTTGATCGGCCCATTCGATATTCATGCCCGACAATGCCGTAGACGACTGTGCGGCATTGTTCGATTGCAGCCAAAAGACATCTCCGCGCAAAGGCGAGCCGCTTTCCATGCGCAAAATCACCGTTCTGCGAAATGCCTTGCGCGCACCCAGCCAGTAGGCGCCGCCTCTGTTCACTTCGGGTGCATTGGGTATGCCTGTGCCCAAACTGATTTGATCCCCCGCGATCAAGAAGCCGTCACCAAGCACAAAGTTCTGACTGCCCACAGAGATATCCACTGTATCATTTTTCCAGCCAAGATAAGCATCTTCCAGATCAAGTCCATGCTCATTACCCCGTGTAAAGCCGGCTGCATCACCATTCCCAATGGTAGCAGTTCCGATGCCGCTAATGCCACCATACCAGCTTCCCCGGTGCGCGGACAGAGCTGCCTTAATATAGCCCTCCTGCCAGTTGACCCTGCCACGGTGTTGGCTAAAAAAACTGTAGTCCTGGGAGTTGTGGAAGGCGCCAACGCCTATTTCCACATTGGCATCGATTACTGTATCGCCCTCGTTTATAAGCGGTAAGGCATACGCAGGCATGCACAGGCTACAGAGGACGACTGGGAGGACGCTCAGTGTATTGCGGCAAGCCCATCCGACAAGGCTTCGTCTGTTCGTTATTGTACGAACCATACCGTGACCGTCCTTGTAAAATGAGAAATTAGTAAGCCATGCGTGGAGTATGACGACGCTGCGCCTGCTGGCTACCGCATCGACTGGGGGTAGGCATGGCCGATGCAGTTCCCCTGCCGCACATGTACGCCAGGTGGCGTCGTAATTTGCACATTTGAGCTGCACTCGAAACACATCACAAAATCCGAGCCGCCGAACTTGAAGTAACCAAGCTCTTCTCCCTTGGCAAGCGTAACACCCGCTTCCGCTGTTATGGTCACGGAAGATACTTGTGCCATACCCATGGGTAAGCAGGCCACCAAACCAAAAGGTGAATCAATCACCACCAAACCGCGCGTTTGAAAGAACTGGTAGCCTGTGCCATCCTGAGCAGACAGATGATTACGCTCTTGCCCCTCGGCATCAATAATTTTGACGACTTTTATGCCCAGATACGCTTGCCCCCGGATGTTTTTTGCCTCAAGCACCCTGCCACGAACGGGTGCATGCCAACGGTGATAATCGGTGGAATTCAGAAAGCTGTGCATGAACAGCCCACCCTTGAAACGATCAGCATAACGGCTACCCTGCAACAATTCTTCAATGGAGTAGCTGAATATTTTGCTCTGTATCACAATGCCCTTGTTGTTTTTTTGCTGCAGGTGAATATCGGAATGCGCATCTATTCTCCAGCATCCCACCAATGTGCAATCGGCCGGAGAGACAATCACGCTATCATCATTCGGAGCTGCGATGGGGCGCATGCCCGGCTTGGTGTGACGGGCAAAGAACTCATTAAAGGTAAGGTAGCCGCTGGGTGGCGCCATGTATTCGTCCCAGTTAAACCAGGGGTCATCCTGAAAGGTTTGGATTTCTTTCGCCGACTCGATCGTGTCCAAATAGGCGCTCCAGGCGTTGGCACAATCTACAATCCACTTTGAAAGAGGCGTGAGCGCTTCAGAAGAATTGGGGGTAATGGGAGATTGATGTTGCCTGACCGTCGGGAACTGCATGAAAAAGTAAAAGGCCACTAGATGATCATAAACCAGGCGTGGATCGTCTCTGCTTTCTCTTGGTGTCCAACGAACAAAATCATCAAGGTAGTCATAATACTCTTCCAAAGAGCCTATCTCACCGATGATCGGTAATGCCAGCTTGCGCGCCTCCGCGATTGCCGCTTCAAAATCGTTTTCCCATTGATTTTTTGTGATTAATGCCTGCAATTCACGGACGATTCTCGTGTGACCATCCCTGATTTCATGCACTTGTTCTTTCGTCTGAACCACATCTTCCATGTGAAAACCTCAAGGTCAGTGTAAAATACTACCCGGAACCCGCGATTCTTCTGAAACACAGGAAAAAATCAGACAGCCCATCTATAGCTGGACCGTAAAAAAAATCCACGCGCAACTGTAGCGCAAAAAATATCTAAAAGTCCAGTTCCATGTACAGGGCAATCGCATTAAAATTCTGGCCTGCTGGCCTTAGGAATCTTTATTACCTATAGTGCGGAAATGAGTTCTGAAAATAACAAACCCGCTATTCTGTCATATTTCTCAGAGATTCCTGACCCTCGTATCAACAGGAAGAAGCTACATC